>CAYQYJ010000171.1:0-7822 GCA_964421605.1 uncultured Ardenticatenaceae bacterium
CCAGGCAGTAGGATCGCCAGCCATGAGGACAGACAGGGGGGCAAACGTGTAGCCGCGCGCCTGCATTTCGCCCAGATAGCGATCCACCGTTTCTGGCATGTCCGCGCGATAGGTGTGGGCGTACAAAATAGAACCGGGGAAGGAACCTTCGCGCATCGTCTGGCACATGCGGTCGGCAGTGGCGTCTTCGCGCCAATCGTCAGCGCTGCCTGACCAGATCACGGTTGTCCAACCCGCTTCATAAGCAGCGCGCACGCTCTCGTCGGAACGGGAGCCGTAGGGCGGGCGCAGCCACGGCTTGGTGGACTGTCCAGTCAGCGCCAACACAATTTCTTCAGTACGGTTTAGTTCTGTCACCAACTGTTCCGCGCTCATTTCGCGCATGTTGCTGTGGGAATAGGTGTGGTTCGCCATTTCGTGACCGCGGCGGGCCATCTCGCGCACCCACTCTGGATACGTTTCCGCCCAGGAGCCCAGGATAAACATAGTGGTCTTGACGCCGCGGCGGTCGAGTATGTCCAGCAGTTCACCCAGGTGGGCTGGACTACCTTCTACGTCAAAGCCCAGTTGGATCAGGTTGCCGCTGCCCGTGCCGGCAAAAACCATCTCCGACCAGGCAGGCGGACGGGGCCAGGGGCCAGGCGCAATGCCATAAAGCGGCTGCACGCCAGCCAGTTCAGCAGACGAGCGGCAGGCGAATACCGAAGTGGGCGTCGGCGAAATGGTCTCCGTGGGGACAGGCAGCGGCGGCGTAGCCGTTGGCGAGGCTGCCGGCAAGGCCGTCGTTGCTGCTGTTGTGGGTGTAGTCGTAGGGGATGGCAGCGGCGTGGCAGAAGACGGTAAGGGCAGCGGCGTAACGGTAGATGGTAGCTGGGCTGTAGCCAACGCCGCCGCCTGTGGCCGTGTAGGGGTTATTGGCTGCGCCGCCGGCGCCGCGCAGCCGCTCACAAGAGCCAGCCCCAACCAGATAAGCCAGCCAGTTGGTAGTCGTTTGTCATGGCTGCCCCGCCTCATGCGCTGCCCTGCCTCAATCTTCTGCGCTGTTCCAGATAGCCAGCAATTCCTCTTTGAGCTGCTGCCGTTCTTGCTCGTAGGCTGCCGCGTCCACCTCGCCATTGGCGTAGGCGTCATCCAGCGCCGCCAGTTCCGCCAGCAGCTCTTCACGGGTAACAGCGACGGCTTGCACCGCCCCCTGGCGCTGTCGCTGTACCACAAAGATGGCTGCGCCCACCACCACCACCAGCGCCGCGCCGCCAATAATGATCCCCGTCGTCGTGTTAATCGGCCCGGCGGCAGCGACCTGGCGGGGCTCGCCTTCTAAAATCATGGTCAGGTTGCTGCCGGCATTCATCCGCTCGCCCGTATATTGCACAAACCCCTGCCCCTGCACCTCTTGTGGCCCGCTGCTCTGCCAGTTCCCCGACACCGTGATACCGTTGTCGGGCAGGATAACCGAACTGGATTCTGTGACATACGGCAGGGCGTGCGCCAGCGTCATGCCGCTTTCGTAAGGCAGCGTGTAACGCACCAGCAGGTTCATACTGTTAGGCCCAGGGCGCAGCGGCAGCGTATCCAGCCACCCCTCATCGGTGGGGAACAGTTCATTGGCGGCTACAAATGAGTCCAGAGAACCAAAACCCCGTTGAAAAACGGGCGTCTGCGCCTGAGCGGGCAGCGGGATCAAAATCGTCCCCCCGGAAATATTGCCCGTTTCGCCCACATAAACCTGGCTGGAATTATTGCTGAACGTGTACAGTTCATTTACTTCCAACACGTTGTTGGCTACATCCATGATAATGTGCAGCCGATCAATCGAGACGACAGCGGCGTCGCTGGTGGCGTCATAGACGGTAATGGGCAGTTCAGCGCTGGTTTGCGTGGAGGACAGGCGACCAATGTCGCTGCTAAAGCTGATCTCATTGTAAGCCACGCTGGCCATATAAACCCAATCGGAGGGCGCTTCCGATACGTCAAACTGGAAGGAGCCATCGCTGTTGACCGTGCTGGTAAGCGCCAGACCAATGCTAAAATCTATGGGATCAAAGGCGCGCAACATCGCCGGCATATCCCCCTGCAAATCCCCCGTTGTGCCATTGACCACCACCCCCGTGATGACGCCATTTAGCCGCACAGCGGCGGCTGCGCCGCTAAACGGGTACGTGGCCCGGCCATAATCCACCATGGCCCAGATGTCGTCCGCGGGCGTGTCAGGCAAAACCGCCTGTAAGCGGTCAAAGGCATCCTGATTGCTGTTGTCCCGCCAGAAGACCGGATCGCTCATAAAGGTCACGTCCAGATCGGGGCTGAGTTCGGCGAACAACGCCTGACCGCGCGCTACCGCGTCCGGTGACGTGCCCAGGCTGAAAATGGCCGCAATCAGGTTCCAACGATCCGCTTCGGCCACGGCGTTGCTGCTGCTGGGGCCAAAGGGGGGCATTCCCTTGTCCAGGTTGCCATTCGTAATAGCCAGGAACATGTTGGCGGGTACAGCCTGACGGGTGTACGCGCCATCGTTGAAGGCGCGCGGCGGCGCAGGCAGGCGGGTAACCATTTCCCCGTCCCCGCTGCCGGCAGTGCCGTGGCAGTTGGCGCAGCGGTCCGCAAAGAGCAGCAATCCCGTGTCTACATCAGCCGTTAGCGGAGCAGCGGCTTCGGGTGTAGGCTCTTGCGCCTGAGCCGGCATCGCCGCAATCAGCAGCGCCGCCGCCAGCAAAGCCAACAAAATCAAACCTGAGGTCAAACGCATGGGTTTCAATGGCATCATAATGGGTGAAGGGAAAGGCAGGCGAGGGGAATGTTACGCTGCCGGCACAGACCGCGCCAGCGCCGCGCCGCAGTGGGCGCAAAACTTATCCCCCGCATCGGTCGCCTGACCACACTGGGGACAAAATCGGGCTGCCAGCGCGCCGTCGCCGTTGCTGTGTACGGCAGCCGCAGCTGCCGCCGCCGCGACAGGCGGCGTTTTGCCGGCAGGCTGTCGCCGGCGGGCTATGGCGGCTTCAATCTCATCGGCAGCAGTTGCCGGTGGTATGTGGCCCGTCCGCTGCCGCCGCCGGTTGATAGCGGCTTCTATCTCGTTATCTATTCCGGCGATGTGCGGGTCTGCCGGCATCCGGTCCAACGCTTGCAGCACGGCTGCCGTCTCCGCTTTCAGGCTTAGCCGCTGCGACTCATAAACGTCGTCTGGGATTTTGCCTGTTTCATAATCAAAATCTAGCCCCCGCAGCCGCGTCAGCAGCATTTCCTTTTCCGCCAACAACTGCTGCCGCGCCGAGGAATCCACCGCCGCCGGACGCTGCCGCGCCTTAGACAGCAAAAATGGATACGCCAGCACAAAAGCAACCCCCACAAATAGGGCAAACCCGAGAAGAATCGAACCTGTAGACATAAAATTGGTCAGGAGAAATTAGAGCGCTGCCAGAGTACAAAACTCTCAAAGACTTTTGTACTCTAGTGACGGCATACGGATTACGCATCTTCCGCCAGCAGCCGTTCAATGGTGCTGGTCAATCGCTGCGCCGAAACAGGGCCAATGACAATATCCTTCACCAGCCCATCTTTGCCGATAAAGAAAGTCTCTGGCACACCCGTCACCTTATAGTCCTGCGAAATGCGCGAACGCAGGTCAGGGGCGTTAGGATAAGTGATGTTGAACTCTTCCATATAGGCGATAGATTGCGGCTCCACATCAATGTAAGCCACGCCCAAAAACACCACCCCCTGGTCTTTATAAGCCCGCCAGGTATTTTCCAACAAATCCGCTTCCACGCGGCACTCAATGCACCAGGAAGCCCAGAAGTTCAAAACGACCACCTGCCCCTTCATCTCCTCCAGCGCCGCCGCCGGACGGGCTTCCCACTCATACCCATTGAAGAATTGCACCTCGAAACCCGGGGCTGCACTGCCTGGCTCAGGGCGTGGCGCATTGGTGTTCATCAACCCCCACCCCAGAAAGCCCAGAATAAACAGCGTGGCCGCCCCCGCCAGCACAGCCCACCGGTTGAGTCGCCGTGCCGGCTTTGTTTCTACGGGAATGATTGTCGCGTCTGTCATGATTTTTCCTGCAATTCCTTTTCCACACGAGCCATGTAGTCGTTATCCTCTTGCGGAGGGGGTAGGGGGTGAGCCGTTTCTACCACGCGCTCATTTTCCGCGCGCCGCAGCCCATTCAGGTAACGCGCAAACAAGAAACCGCCGCCAATCACGGCGGCTGCCGGCAGCAGCCACACAATCAAAGCAAAGCCGCTGCGGGGCGGTTCCGCCAAAACGCGCCCGCCATACTGGTCGGCAAAATAATCCATGATCTCCTGCTTGGTGCGCCCTTCCGCCAGTTGCACGCGAATCACTTCGCGCCAATCGCGGCAGGCCTGCGTGGGACACACGTCCAGAGGGGTGCTTTCGCACACCGGGCAATAAAGATCGCGCGCCACTTCATTCACCTGATCGTCGGTGATCGCCGTGGTGTCCGTTTGCGCCCTGGCGGCTGTCGCTGTCCCCAAGGCGGCGATTGCCGCCAGCAGGAGGGCGACAAGCGGGAAAAGACGAGTTACTTTTGACATTTTTAATCCGTAGCCGCCCCACCGACAGCCAGCCGGCGACGGCGCGCAGGCGTGGGTTCGCGCAGGAACAGCGGATCAGCCCAGCCGGCTATCAATGTCCCCAAGATAAAGACAAAGCCGCCAGCCCACACCCAGTTAATCAGCGGGTTAACGTAAACTTTGAAGGTGGCCAGGTCAGAGGAGACGGGTTCCCAGTTAATGAGTAGAGCGTAGAAATCTTCGGTGAAGGTGGACCGTTTGTCAGGAATGGTCATCGGTTGGTTGGTGCGCGTATACAACTCCGTGCGCGGCGTCAATGTTTTTACAAACACGCCATTTTTGTATACGTCCACCGTGGCTTCGGTGATGATCAGGTCATCTGGGCCCGGAAACCGCTCCACCCCCTGGAATGTCATACTGAAATCGCCCAGGGTTAGCGTTTCCCCCTGGCGCAGTTGCAGTTGGGTTTGCTGCTGGTACACAGTGCTGCCAATGATGCCAAAACCCATCACCACCACGCCCAGATGAATCCAATAGCCGCCGTAGCGCCGCCGGTTGCGCGCCATCAGCCGGCTAAAAGCCGTCCAGGGCGCTTCTCCTTTCTTGACGCGGGCGCGTGTGCCCCGCCAGAATTCGAGCAGGGTGATAATGCCGGCAAACGCCACAATCCAGTACCCCAACAGCGCCACCCAACTACGAATGCCCAACGCGAATAAAACGGCAATGAAAACCAACGAAGCCAGCGCGGGCCAGCGCGCCATAATTTCCAACCGCTTCAAACTCGTGCGATACCACATCGTCAACGGCGCCACCCCCATCAACAACAGCAGCAGGGCAAACAACGGCCCATTCACTTTTTGGTAAAAGGGCGGCCCAACCGTCGCCTTATCCCCCGTAAACAACTCGGAGATGATCGGATAATTGGTGCCCCAAAACGTGGCGAACAAAATTCCCAGGAACAGGAAATTATTCAACAGAAACGCCGCTTCCCGTGAGAAGATAGAATCCAGCCGGTTCTTAGAACGCAGCTTTTCCCAGCGGATAAATATCCACACCAGCGAGAAGATCGTCATCAGCAGCAAGAACCCAAAAAACAAGGGCCCGATAGCCGATTGGGCAAAGGAATGTACCGAAGAGATGACCCCGCTGCGCACGATAAAAGTGCCATAAATGACCAGAATGTATGTCAGTAGCACCAGGAACATGTTCCAGATTTTGAACATGTCCCGCTTTTCCTGGATCATAATGGAGTGCAGAAAGGCTGTGCCCGCCAGCCAGGGCATGAAGCTGGCGTTCTCTACCGGGTCCCACGCCCAATATCCGCCCCAGCCCAACACGTCATAAGCCCAACGCCCGCCCAGGATCAGGCCGAGGCCGAGGAAAAGCCAGGCCACCAGCGTCCAACGGCGCGTTAGCCGGATCCAGGTGTCATCTAGCTTGCCGCTGAGTAAAGCCGCCATGGCAAAAGCAAACGGAATAGTGAAGCCCGTGAAGCCCAGATACAGCATGGGTGGGTGAATAATCATCCCCGGATGTCGCAGCAGCGGGTTAAGGCCGTTGCCATCCACCGGCACGGGGCTGATGCGCGCAAAAGGATTCTCCACAAAAAGGGAAATACCCAGGAAGAAGATTTGCGTGACCGTGGAGATAGCCAGAGCATACGGCACAAGTTCATGCTCGTCCCGCCAGTGGCGCAGCATGGCAATAGAAGTGAACGCTGCCAGCAGTAAGTTCCAAAACAGCAGCGAACCTGCCTGCCCGCCCCACAAGGCGGTCACTTTGAGATAAGTGGGCATTTCCAGGCTGGTGACGCGCCATACGTACTCCAGCGAGAAGTCGCCCCGCAGCATAGACACAACCAGAGTGATGCAGGCCAGCAAAACCAGGGGGAAGATCAGCACGGTGGCATTACGCGCGCTGGTGATCCAGCGTTCGTCATGCCGCGTCATGCCGAAAACAGCCGCCAGCACAGCATAAATAGAAACGCCAAAGGCAATAATTAGGGCAGCATAACCCAGATCAGCAATCATAACTTTCTTCCAGGTAGCGCGCCGTTGAGCGTCAAGGCGCGCAAATGTTCAGGCAGCGTAAACGGCAGTAATGGCCCCAGGGGCGGCTATTGCCCTACCGGGTGCTGTTCGGCTTCTTCATAACGGGTGGGGCACTTCAGCAGCAAGCCACCTTGATTGGCGTAAAAGACGCCATTGTCAATGTGGCCTTCCACCAGCGCCTGCGCTTCATGTTGCAGCAAGTCAGGCATTGGCTCATTCATCGCCACAATTTGCATCGTTTGCTGCGGATTGCTCAGGTCATCCACCACAGAGAATTCCAGACGGGTGGTGGTCGCGTCCACCTGCGTGAACTCGATACTATCGCCTAACACAAAACCGGCGATGCGCAGGTCTTTGCCGGCAAACTTCGTCGGATTGGCGTAATACTCTTGCACCGTCACATACAACTGCGTTGTATCCTGCATGGCGTTAAAAATCAAAAACCCCAAAGCAGCCACAATAAACAGACCGCCAATGACGAACTTAAGGCGACTCGGACGAGATTCGACCAGAACTCTCTCATTGTTTACCCAGGTGGTTTCGGCCATCATATTCTCCTCTGAAAACACGTAGGTCGGGCATCCCTGCCCGACTTTCCTCTCATGGAGGACAAACTACCAGTTTGTCCACGCCACTCTCAAAATTGCGATCCCATAAAAACCGATTAGTCAACATTAATCACAAACTGATTTTATAAATCCAGCCCGGCGCTACATAGTGACAAATGTAACGAAACAAAACGACAAACTATCAGGGGATCAATCCCCCTCCGAGTCGTCGTCTGCTGGCGTTTCCTCGTCGTCCCACGTCTCGTGGTCCCACGCCTCCTCGTCCAGGTCTGCTGACAAGTCGTTCATCATTTCCAAAAAGTCACGGGCTTGTTCTTCATACGGCTCTGGCACAGACACGTAACCGTTGCCCAACAGTCCCACCGTCAACCCCAACGCCCGCCCCGCGCCTTCTTGCCAGGCCAGCGCGGGAATTTCGGCGGCTTGCAGACTGCCGGCAATTATCTGTGCCGGCAAAAGCCCGTTCGTCTTCTTCACCACCACCCAACGCACCTCTGCGTCATGTCCAGGCGTGGTTGCCCCGGTCTCTACTTCCCCGTCCACAGCCGTTTGCCGGCCCTGAGAATTCAATGGTTTCAACGGCAGCGCAGCCTCGCTCATTTCTTCACACGTATCATCCCCAAATAAAACGCGGTTTCGCGTTCTGATAATTTACGCCTGCTTT
>CAYQYJ010000172.1:0-4396 GCA_964421605.1 uncultured Ardenticatenaceae bacterium
ACGGATGGGGTTAGTTCAGGTTTTCGAAAATGCCGGCAGCCCCCATCCCCCCACCAATGCACATGGTCACCATGCCAAACTGTGAGCCGCGGCGCTTCATTTCGTTGATGATTTGCACCGTCAGTTTGGCGCCCGTGCAGCCCAGAGGATGGCCCAGGGCAATCGCGCCGCCGTTGACGTTGACTTTTTCTTCGTCAAAAGCCAGTTCGCGAATAACGGCGACCGCCTGAGCAGCAAAGGCTTCATTGAGTTCGATCAGGTCAATATCGTTCAGGCTCATGCCTGTGCGCTGCAAGAGGCGCGGCACGGCAGCAAGGGGGCCCACGCCCATGATTTCGGGGCGGACGCCGCCCACGTTGAAGCCAACGAATTTTACCAGGGGTTTCAAGCCCAGAGAGGCCGCCTTTTGCCGTTCCATGACAATGACGGCAGCCGCGCCATCGCTTAAGGGAGAGGAATTGCCGGCAGTTACCGTCCCCCCCACCTTAAACACAGGCTTTAATTTAGCCAACCCTTCCAGGGTCGTGTCGGCGCGCAAATGCTCATCCCGATCAAAGACAATCATTTGCCTTTCAGGCCCGTTTGCGCCTGCCGTCACTTCCTCTACTTCCAGGGGCAGGATTTCACCCTTGAATTTTTCCGCCGCATAGGCGGCGGCGGCTTTGCGGTGGCTGTGTAGGGCAAACTCATCCTGCGCCTGCCGGCTAACTTCAAACTCCTGCGACACCCGCTCCGCCGTCAATCCCATGTTCATGTACACTTCGGGCGCGTTTTGCACCATGTGCGGATTAGGGTTCACGCGGAAACCTGTCATGGGCACCAGGCTCATCGTTTCCGCGCCGCCGGCAATGATACAGTCCGCGCCATTGGCAATGATGCGTTCGGCAGCCAGGGCGATGGTTTGCAGACCGCTGGAGCAAAAGCGGTTGACGGTCATGCCCGGGATGTCGGTGGGCAGACCCGCGCGCAAGGCGATGGTGCGGGCAAAGTTAAGCCCTTGCGCCCCTTCGGGCATGGCGCAGCCCATAATCACGTCGTCTATATCCTGCGGGTCTAACCCTTCCGCCTGCCGCATCACCTCTCGAATGACGGCGGCGGCCATTTCGTCGGAACGCCAGTTGCGGGTTGTACCCTTCTTGGACCGGCCCACGGCAGTGCGGGAGGCGGCCACAATGACTGCTTCTCGTGTCATATGATTCTCCTGAAAACCAACTCACGCCTATCCGCTGACGCGGGGCGGGTTGGCAACCCGCCCTACGAAAGCGGGCGCGAGTCGTTTATTGTTTGATGACGGCGGGGGAAGACGCCAGCGGTGGAATGACGCCGTTGTTTTCCATCCAATCCACCACAGCCTGGGTAAAGACGTCGTAACCGTCAAAACCCATGTGAATACAGTCTTCCTGCCAGAACGGATAATTTGTGAAATAGTGCACCGGGCTGTACTCATTGATGTTGGGATTGCCGGGGGTGCCTTGCAGGGCGCCAAACGAATTGGCATAGTAAACGTTGGGATAGTCAGCAGCAATGGCCGCCTGGCGGTTACCCAGTTCAATCAGACCCGGATTCACCACGGAGGGTTCGGCTGAACCCAACAGGTTAATCGCCCAATCGGTACAGTATTGGTTTTTGTACATGTTGACAATATCGTAACCGGAGAAGATGATGACTACGTCGCTGTTTTCATCAATGAGCATGTTTACCAACGTGCGCAGATCGGCTTCGATACGGTCATAGATCTCCACGCCCCACACATCGTAATCATTCACCAGGTCGTTGCCGCCCAGCGAGATTAAGACGTGGGGTGTGCCCGTGTCGTTGCGGACAAGGAATTTGACCAACAAGAAAAGGAGGCGACAGTAAGACTCATTGCTTACCCACTGGCTGGCTTCAGTGCCAGGAATGGCGCGCATGTAATATTCAAATGAGCCGCCATAACCTGCGTCAATCATGTTATCTCTGAACTCGCCATAGAACAGAAAGCCCCAGGAGTCGCCAATAACGGTGAATGAGTTGTGCGCGGCTGCCGGCACAGCCATATCCTTCATGCCCGCCAGAGCAGTACAACCACCGCCTGAAATGGCGCTGTCTTTTACGACCTTCATCATTTGCGCGGCTGTGTCTGGGTCTATCGTTTCGGCAGCAGCCGCAGATGGCTGCGAAGGCAGCAAGAACAACATTGCCAGAGCCAGAACAAGTAAGAACGACCAACGAGTAACCATCAGAACCTCCTCCGGGAAAGGTGAGAGGGCGGGCGCGCCCGCCCAACGGCTTAATTACGCAGCGGTTTGCCCGTCTGCAAAATGTGCATGATGCGGGCTTGCGTCAGCGGTTCACCCGCCAACGACAACACCGCCTCACGCTCCAGGTCTAAAATATACCACGGATCAACCCAGGCGGGGGCGCTAATGTCGCCGCCGCACAAAACATAAGCGAGTTTACGGCTGATGTGGGCATCATGTTCGGTGGCATAGCCGCCCCACAGGAAGCCTTGCACGCCCAGGTAAAGGGCATTTAGGGCGTCGCGGCCGGCGGCGTAAATCTTTTCCATTTCCGGTGGGCGCGCGCCGCTGGCAACCAGGGCTAACGCCTGGCGCTTAGCCGCCATCAGGCGGTGGTCGCTGTTCATGACCACCTGATCTTCAGGGCGGAGGTAGCCCAGCTCTTTGGCTTCCCAGGCGCTGGTTCCCACTTTAGCGGTGGCAATCTGGGTGAACACATCTTGCAGCACGGGCAGTATATCAGCGTTAGCCGTGCGCATGACGGGGTTGATTTTGCGGCGCATGGTTTCCTTGCAGCCGCCCCAGGCGGGGATTATGCCCACGCCCACTTCCACCAGCCCCATGTAGGTTTCATGATCGGCTACGGTGGCCCAACTGTGCATGGTCATCTCCACGCCGCCGCCCAAAACGCGCTGGTGCGGCGCGGTGACGACGGGTTTGGGGGCGTGGCGCAGGTTCATCATGAGCTCCTGCCCGGTGCGCAAAGCCAGATTGACCTGGTCCCACAAACCTTGCGCGGCGGCAAAACCGAGCATAGCCAGGTCTGCGCCGACGCAAAAGTCCTGCGCCTGATTGCCAATGACCAGGGCGTCGAAATCGGTTTGCAGGCGGGCCAGGGCAGTCTGGCCCATCAGAATGGAATCAGCATCAAGGGCGTTGATCTTGGGGCCGTGGAACTCCAGCAACAGCACGCCATCCCCCATGTCAATCAGGCTGGCGCTGCCGTTATGGGCGACCTCTTTGCCCTGACTTTTCAGTTCGGGCAGCAAGATGATGTTGGGGTCGCGCGGCAAAGCCTTGTAGGAACGGGTGTTGAAGTCGTAGTAGCTGCCGTTGCGGTAGAACCGCTCATGTCCCGCCGCCAGCATCTCTTTGACCCAGGAGGCTACTTCCAGGCCAGTCGCTTCCATCTGGGCTACGGTTTCGGCGACGCCCAGTCCGTCCCAGATTTCAAAGGGGCCGGCTTCGTGGGCAAAGCCCCAGCGGTTGGCGTTGTCTACGTCTACGATGGTGTAGGCGATTTCGGGGGTAACGTAGGCGGCATAAGCCAGGTTAAAGTAGGTGGTGTCGCGCACGTATTGGGCGGCGCGATCGCTTTCGCTCATGAGGACGCGCAGGCGGGGGGCCAGGTCGTCAATTTTGCGCACTTTGCCCACCGAATCAAAGCGAATCTTGGGGGCAGGTTCATACTCCAGTGTGTCGGGGTTCAATGCCCAAAATTCGCGGCTGCCATTGACGTTGACCTGTTTGTAGAAGCCCTGACCTGTTTTGTTGCCCAACCATTTTTGGGCCAGCATTTTCTCGTTGAGAGCCACGCTGCGTTCGCCGCGCAGCACTTCGCGGTACGGATCGTGGGGAATGGCGGGGTAGAGGTTGCTGTTGACGTGGGTCATCACGTCCAGGCCGACCAGGTCTGTCAGGCGGAAAGTGGCCGTTTTGGGGCGGCCAATCAGGGGGCCGGTGATGGCGTCAATTTCGGGGATGCTGTATCCATGTTTCAGGGCGTATTCGGCGGCGTAGGAGCCTGTGATGGAGATGAAGCGGTTGGCGATGAAGTTGGGCGTATCTTTGCAGACGACGACGCCTTTGCCCAACACGTCGCGACCAAATCTGCTCATGAAATCTACGACGGCAGCGCTGGTGTCGGGGGTGGGGATGATTTCCAGCAGCTTCAGGTAGCGAGGAGGGTTGAAGAAGTGCGTGCCCAGAAAGTGGGCGCGGAAGTCGTCGGAGCGCCCTTCGGAGATGAGGTGGATGGGAATGCCAGAGGTGTTGCTGCTGATGATGCTGCCGGGTTTGCGAATGGCTTCCAGGCGCTGCATCAGGGCTTGCTTTGGTTCCAGCTTTTCAATGATGACTTCGACGATCCAGTCGCAGTCGGCGAGTTTTTCCAGATC
>CAYQYJ010000172.1:4496-7797 GCA_964421605.1 uncultured Ardenticatenaceae bacterium
GTATACCCGCCATCAATGGTAAAGACAGCGCCAGTGGTGAAGTCGGAGGCGGCGGAAGCCAGGTAGAGGGCAATGCCCGTGATTTCGTCTGGTTCAGCCATGCGCCCGGCGGGGGTTTGGGTTATGAGCGCCTGGGCAATGGCTGGATTTTGCCAGAGGGCGGCGCTGAATTTGGTTTTGACGAAACCGGGGGCAATGGCATTGACCTGGATGTTGTCGGCACCCACTTCGCTGGCGAGAACTTTGGTGAGCATGATGAGGGCGGCTTTGCTGACGCTGTAGATACCCATCATGGCGCCGGGGCGAATGCCGGCAATCGAAGCCATGTTGATAATCTTACCGCCGCCCTGCGCCTGCATCTGGCGAATAGCCGCCTGGCATAACCAAAATGTGCCTTTGAGATTGACTTGCAGAATCTTGTCCCAGTGGGATTCTTCGGCGGTGAGGATGGGGCCAAAGTGGGGATTGGTGGCGGCATTGTTGACCACAATGTCCAACCGCCCATACGTATCCACAGCCGCCGCAACCAAAGCCTGGGCTGCCGCCGCCTCACCCGCATGAGCCGCCAGCGCCGTCGCCTGCTGCGGAAACTCGGCGTTGATGGCGTCCGCCACCGGCTGCACGTTCTCCAACTTACGGCTGCTGAGGACCAGGCGCGCGCCCGCGCGGGCATAAGCCCAGGCAATGGACGCGCCCATGCCGCGAGAAGCGCCCGTTACAATGGCCACTTTACCGGTCAGGTCAAAAGGGTGCACTACTTCAATTCCTTGCGCGTGTAGCCCAGGATGCTGCGAGCCACAATGAGCAGGTTGATTTGCTTGGTGCCTTCGTAGATGTCGTTGATTTTAGCATCACGCATCCATTTTTCCACTAAATAGTCACGCGAATAACCCAGAGGGCCGAGCAGTTCCACCGCTTTTTGCGTAATCCAGGTGGCGGTTTCGCCAGCGCGCGCTTTGCACATGCTGGCTTCCAGGCGGTTGCTCTGGCCGTAGCCCATCATGGTGGCGGCGCGCACGGTCAGCAGCCAGCCGGCGCGCTGGCGCGCTTCCATTTCCATCAGGTCGCGCTCGACTGCCGTCATCTGGTGCAGCGGCTTGGTGTAGTCCAGGACGATGCCTTCCTCAGCCATGCGATCGCGGGTGTATTCCATGGCGGCGCGGGCCACGCCCATGGCGCTGGCAGCCACAGCAGGGCGGCTGGCGTCAAAGGTTTTCATGGCCCCCTGGAATCCTTTGGACGTGGCGCCTTTCTGCTGCACTTCGACGCTGCCCAGAATGTTATCGTGGGGAATGCGGGCGTCCTGGAAAACAATGGAAACGGTGTCGCTGACGCGAATGCCCATTTTGTGTTCGTGCTTGACGACAGAAACGCCCGGCGTGCCTGCTTCGACGACGAAGGGTTTCATGCCGGCACGTCCGGCCACTGGATCAACCGTGGCCCAGACCACGACAAAGCCGTCGGACTCTTCCAGAGCCAGACCGCCGCTGGTGCAGAAGATTTTCTCGCCATTCAGCACCCATTCGTTGGTGTCGGGGTCCAGGAAGGCTTTGGTACGGATGCCGCTGGTGTCAGAACCGGCGCCAGGCTCGGTCATAGCCATAGCGCCCCATTTGGGATCGCCCTCGCCAAAACGCTTCAGGAAGCGGATTTTTTGTTCGGTGGTGCCGACGGCTTCGACCGCCGCGCCGCCCAGGAGGGGATCGGGGGTGCAGAGGTACATGCCGGCATCTCCCCAGCTCAACATTTCCACCACCACCACCAGCCGCAGCACCGCAAAATCAAACCCTTCTTTGGGCTTGCTGCCGTTGCCGTGGCCGTTGGCGCTCATCAACTTCTGCATCCGCTTCTTGTTCTGGTCGCGCAAGAACTGCCACATCATATTGATATATTCGACGGGCCGCTCATGCTCGTGTTCGTCATAGTAACGCGACTTGGGGCGCATCACCTGTTCCGCCACCATCTTGACCAGTTGCACTTCATTGGTAATTCTGTCGGGAATTTCAAAACTAATCATCTTTACATCTCCTGAAGGTGCGGCTTAGAAAGTATCAGGCAATCGCCAGGCCGTCAAAGCTGGCAAAGCCACGAGCATTGCGCAGCCACAGTTCTACGGGATACTCGCGAATGTAGCCATAGCCGCCCAGCGCTTGCAGCGCCTGATCGGCCACGCGCAGCGCCATGTTGTCCACGTAATATTTCATCACTGCCACTTCACGGGTGATGGATTCACCGCGATCTAGTTTCCAGGCAGCTTCCCAAACGAGTAAACGGGCGGCGTCAATGTCAATGGCCATTTCAGCCAGCATAAAGGCAATGGATTGGCGATGGGCAATGGGTTCGCCAAACTGCTGCCGCGTCTTGGCGTATTCGACGGCATACTCATAGGCGGCGCGCGCCAGACCCACGGCGGCAGCGCCCAGGGTGACGCGGCTGTAGTTGAGGATGAGGTCGAAGTCAATGCCGGCATCTTCGCCCAGCCGGGCAGATGCCGCCCCGCCGGCCGCGGCGGGCACGCGCACGTCGGTCAGGGTCAGACCATAGGTGGGCAGCGATTTAATGCCCATCAACTTCTCCGGCGCGCCCACTGCCAGGCCAGGGGTATCGGCAGCCACCAGAAACGCCTGATTCTGCCCCTCTTCCTGGGCGTAAACCAGAATCCAGTCCGCGCCCGCCGCCAGGGGAACCATACACTTCACGCCATTAAGGACGTATTCGTCCCCATCGCGCACCGCGGTCGTCTGCAAACGGCGCACGTCGAACTGCACGCGCGGTTCGGTCAGCGCCGCTGTGACGCGGGGCATGGTTTGCTCGCAGAACAGGGGCAGATAAGCGGCTTTTTGGGCTTCGCTGCCCGCCAGCAGCAGGGGGATAGCCAGCAGATTGGGCGTCAGGATGGTCAGGGCTGCAGCCAGGTCGCCCCAGGCGAACTCCTCCACAGCCACCGCCGCCGTTACGGCGGAATGCTCGCCGAAGCCGCCATACGCTTCGGGAATGCTGGTGGGGAGGAGTCCTAACTCCCAACCGGCGGCGATCACGTCAGCCGGAATAGCGCCTTCCTCATCGGCATCGCGGAATACTTTGCGTACCCGTTCCTGAGAAAAGCGCCTGATGGCTGTGGTCAGCATAGATTGTTCTTCATCAAGCTGAAAATTAATCATGGTAAACTCCTTCAAAAAAAAGTGGTGAGTGGCGAGTGGTCAGTGGAGCTACGCCCAAACCGTCCACTAATTCGTGTCATTCGTGTCATTCGTGGCAAAATTTTTATCCACGCACGATGCGGTCGGTCATGCGGGCCACG
>CAYQYJ010000173.1:0-7753 GCA_964421605.1 uncultured Ardenticatenaceae bacterium
CGGCGCCGATGCCTTTTTGCCCGCTTTGTGGGGCCGATAAGCGGTCGAAGAGATCGCCACGATTTACTGGGGTGATACCCCGGTAAGATGGCTCTATAGAAAGAATAATTTAGACAAGTTTAATAAGGCCAATACGGTTGAATTACGCTGCGCCAGCCAATAAAATAGCAGATAGACAAGGTTCGGGCGCTGGTTGCCAGGGCGCGAACAAAACCATATTGTGGAGGTTAGCAAAATGGACAATGGGCACAAGGAAAACGGGCAGCGTGAGTTGGGCAGCATCAAGGTGAAGCGGGGATTGGCGCAGATGCTCAAGGGGGGCGTGATTATGGACGTGGTGACGCCTGACCAGGCGATCATTGCCGAGCAGGCGGGCGCGTGCGCGGTGATGGCGTTGGAGCGCGTGCCGGCAGACATTCGCGTTCAGGGCGGCGTAGCCCGCATGTCAGACCCGGGCCTGATCCGCGAGATTATGGCTGCGGTCAGCATTCCCGTCATGGCGAAGTGCCGCATCGGTCACTTTGTGGAAGCCCAGATTTTACAGGCTATTGGCGTGGATTATATTGACGAGAGCGAAGTTCTCACGCCCGCCGATGAAGCGCACCACGTGTATAAACATGCCTTCAAAGTGCCGTTTGTATGCGGCTGCCGTAACCTGGGCGAAGCGTTGCGGCGCATTGGCGAAGGCGCAGCCATGATCCGCACCAAAGGGGAAGCGGGCACAGGGGACGTGGTGGAAGCGGTACGCCATGCGCGCTCGGTGTTGGGCGAGATTCGGCGCGTGCAGCAGATGCCGGATGAGGAGTTGATGTCCTACGCCAAAGAAATTGGCGCGCCCTTTGAACTGGTGCTGGAGACGAAAGCGTTGGGGCGGCTGCCTGTAGTGAATTTCGCCGCCGGCGGCATTGCTACCCCTGCGGACGCGGCCCTGATGATGCAGTTGGGGGTGGATGGCGTCTTTGTAGGTTCAGGCATCTTTAAGAGCGGCGACCCGGCGCGGCGGGCTAAGGCGATTGTGGAAGCGACGACGCATTACAACAATCCGGAAATTCTGGCGAAAATCAGCGAGAATCTGGGCGAGCCGATGGTGGGTATCAGCGTCAGCAGTTTGCCGGCATCTGAGCAGTTAGCCACGCGCGGCTGGTAGGGATGGATGAAGGTAGTCACAGATTTCGCCGATTCCACAGATTGATATTTACGTGGGCTTCATCGCGCGAATCCGTTGTAACCCGATTTTCTAAATCGGGTATCGAACTGGAAGTTCGATTTACGAAGGAGAAATGACCATGCGCATTGGCGTGCTGGCTTTGCAAGGGGCTTTTCGGGAACATGTGCAGATGCTGCAAAAGTTGGGCGTGACGGCGGTTGAGGTGCGGCTGCCGGCAGACCTGGTAGACCTGGATGGGTTGATTATTCCAGGGGGCGAGAGCACCACGATTGGCAAACTGGCGACGACGTTTGGTTTGATGGAGCCGCTGCGACAGTTTGCGCAGGAAAAGCCGGTGTGGGGCACGTGCGCAGGCATGATTTTCATGGCGCGGGAGATTGGGCGCGACCAGCCATTGCTAGGCGTAATGGACATTGTGGTGGAGCGGAACGCCTTTGGGCGGCAGGTGGACAGCTTTGAGGTGGGGTTGGACGTGCCGGCATTATCCCCCTCCGCCAACGGCAGCCAGCCAGACCTCTACCCCGCTGTCTTTATCCGCGCTCCCCGCCTGGTAGCCGCGCAGGACGGCGTCACAGTGCTGGCCCGCCTGGCGGATGGCACAGCCGTGGCGGCGCAAGAGGGGCATTGGCTGGTAACTTCCTTTCATCCTGAGCTGACCGGTGATCCTCGCTTTCATGCCTATTTCGTGCGTATGGTCGCCGCCGCCAAAGAAAAAGGGACGGTCGCGTCAGCGACCGTCCCTTCTGGAGAGGGGAGAACAGGAGAAGCTGCCTGAAACAGCCAGTTTTATTGCGCCAGCGCAGGCGCTGCGCTGCGCACGGGCAGGTCATTCAACGCGCCGCCAACATTGCCAAACCAGGCGCCGGCCTGACCGGAGCCATCGCGGCAAATATACAGGCCCGCGATATTGTTGCCATTGATGACGCCGAGGTACGCGCCATTACAGCCGCCGTCCGTGTAGGCGAAGTAGAGGCGGTTCTGGCTGGGTTGGAAAATCCAGTAGCCGCTGTCATTGCTGCCGTCTACGAAGGTGAGGTTGTTATATAGGGTGAAGCTGTTGGGGCTGAAGCCGCTGCCATCGTCGAACAGGAAGTTCACATCCAGGACCGCGTTGATGCCCGAGGCATCCTGGGTGATCAGGGCCGTCAGAGCCGGTTCGCCGCCCAGGGCAAAGCCCGCCGCGTATACCGTGTAGACGGTTTTCGCTTGCAACAGGATGCCCGGCAGGTCTAAAACAACGGTATTCGTGCCTGCCAGACGCACTTCCAGGTCGTAGGAGGCGGCGTCCACGGGCAGGTAGTCGCCGACTTCTTTGAAGGCAATGTTGTCGAAGAGGACAGGCCCGCCATCAGCCACGGCAATGTCTACGGCTGGAGCGTCCGGGGAGGCGTGGACGAAGCGCACGTGCGCTTTGCCCGCCGCGGGAATGGTATTGTTGTCTACGAGCACCAGCGGTTCAATGTTCGCCAGGGTGTTCACGGCGGCTACCGTGTAATCGGTGCCCAGATTCAGGTTCAACTCAGCGGAAATGACGGCGGGGCCGGGTTGGCCTGCCGGCACAACTTCCACCAGATAGACGCCATTGGGCAGCACGGCGTACTCCGTGGTGTCCGCAAAAGCGGCGTTAGCAAACGCCACCGCGCCATTGACGCGCACGTCTACCGCAGGCGCATCAGGCGAGAGGTGCGCCACGCGCACGCGGGCCGCGCCTGCGTCAGCAGTGACCACCGCGTCCAAACCAGGCTGTCCGCCCAGGGCAAAGCCAACGGCAAAGACGGTGTAAACAATCTGGTTACCCAGCGTCAGGTCAGGAATAGCCAGCACGACGGTGTTTGTGCCCGCCAGGCGCACTTCCGCGCCATAAGTTCCGGCGGGAATAGGCGTGTACTCGGTGACTTCTTTGAAGGCTACGTCGCTAAAGATGACGTTGCCGCCATCGCCGGCAATATCTACTGCGGGCGCGTCAGGCGAAGCGTGCACAAAACGCACGTGCGCCCGCCCATCTTGGGGCAGTTCGTTATTGTCTACCAGCACGATGGGTTCAATATTAGCCAGGGTGTTCACGGCGGCAACGGTGTAATCCGTGCCTGCCGCCAGGTCAAGGAAGGCTTCAATAACGACCGGCCCAGGTTGCCCCGTTGGCACAACTTCGATCTGATAGCTGCCGGCAGGCAGCGTGGCGTAATTGGTCACTTCGGCAAAGGGAATGTTGGCAAAAGCCACTTCTCCGTTAACCCGCACATCCACTGCTGGCGCGTCTGGCGAAGCGTGCGCCACGCGCACGCGGGCATTGTCGCTGTTTATCTCGTTAGCTGCGGCGGCTGCCGCGCCTGCGGACAGGGTGAGAAGGGCGGTCAGAACCAGCAAAAGCATTGTCAAGCGTTTCATTGCGTATCTCCTTGGTGTAAACTGTTTTGATGAGCGTTCAATACGAATCTCGCCTGAGCGATGCGGAGAATATACAACAAACGCAATGATATTGTCCATATAATGCACAACTATCTAAGCTGTCTTTAATATAGACAATAATTGGACAAGAATAAATTGTAGTTGGGGATTAACGGGAGACGAGGCAAACGCGCACGGGCTGGCTGGGGGCTTCATTGCCGGCAGCATCCACCCCCACCACGCGAAAGCTGTGACAACCTGGCCCAGGTATTGTCCACTTTTCGGTATAGGGAGGCACCGTGCTAATGGCAAAGGGGACGCCAGCCCCGTCAACGTAAAACTCGACGCGGGCCACCGAAATATCATCCGTTACCTGAGCCTGAACAATGACCCACTCTTCGTCTGTAAAAATGGTCTGCTCAGGCAAGGGGAAAAGAATGTCCGCCGATGGCGGCGTGTTGTCAATGGTCACTTGCACGCTGGCTTCTTCGAACGTGCCATCCTGGCGCACCACCGTCAGCAAAATGGTGTACAGCCCATTGAGGTTAGACACGTCCCATTCCCCTAGCAGGGCGTTTTCTTTTGGCTCCGTGACGTTGTCCACCAGGGGCGTTATATTGACCGGCGTCAAGCCCGGGAATACTGCCAGGCGGTAATGGGCAAAATTGTCGCTGCGGGCATTCCCCACAATTTCCAGGCGCTCTTTGACGAACTGAAAAGGCAGCGGCGACAGAATCGCCACGTTGGCGCTGGCGGGGCCCTCAACCAGCGTGTCAAACTCCGTTGGCGGCTGCTCAATCTCGTTTTCCCGCACCCAGTCCGCCGCCCGTTCGGGGAAAATCTGGTAGACGCGCGTGTCCACCAGTTCCGGCGGCGTGGAGATGGTCGCCAGCCGCCCCGTCTCCCGATTGATACGGAACTCCTGGAACATGCTGTCATACAGCGTTGGCTCCGTGCCTTCCATAAAGTATTCGCGCACTTGCGGGCACAATGGCGTGGGCAGCAAGCCCGATGGCGTACAGACAGACCGTTCCACAATACCCGCCGGACGGCTCCACCCCTGCGCCGGCTGCCCCGCCAGCGCCCAACTCATCAAGGCGCGCCATATAGGCGCCGCCCCCTTCGAGCCGGGCACATTCTCCATAGGCGTGTTGTCCGTGTTGCCCACCCACACGCCTGTGACTAACTGCGGCGTATAGCCTATGGCCCAGGCGTCGCGGTAATCGTTGGTGGTGCCTGTTTTGATTGCCGCCGGGCGTCCGTCGGCCAGTTCCAGGGCGCTGGGGCAGCCAAAGCCAGCGCAGCGGGCGGCGTTGTCAGACAGGATATCGTTCATCAGAAAGGCAAGCTGCGGCGTCAGGATTTCTCGCCGCTGCGGCTGGTTGTATTCGTAGAGCACGTTCCCATTCCGATCTTCCACGCGCAAGATAGCCACCGGATTCAGGTTGCGGAAACCCAACCGCTGCTGCGATTCGGGTATAGGCTGCCCCACCATCACGCCCATGTTATCTATGACCGAGAAGGCATAAACCATATCCAGCAGTTTGACTTCACCGCCGCCCAGGGTCAGCGATAAGCCATAACGATTGGCCCCCTCGTCCAGGCTGGTGATTCCCAGGCTGTGCGCTGTACGGATGACGTTGTCCACGCCTACCCAACTCATCACCTGGACGGCGGGCACGTTGTAGCTGTTGCCTAGAGCGCGGCGCAGACTTAAGGGACCATGGAACTGGCGGTCATAATTTTGCGGCACGTAGGCGATGCCGTTGTATTCCGTGCCAAAATCCGTTTCCACATCCAGCACCATGGTAGCAGCGGTGTAGCCCTGGCTCAGGGCTGTCAGGTAGGTGAACGGCTTAAAGGAGGAGCCGGGCTGCCGCAGCCCATCTACGGCTACGTTGAAGGAGCCGTCAATGCTTTCGTCCCAATAATCCAGACTGCCTACCATTGCTTTGATCTCGCCTGTGGTGGGGGCCAGGGCAACGAGGGCGGCGTTGTTTACCTGATGGTCCACGCCCATGTCGGCGTTGGGCAGCGGCAGCAAATATTCAAGGGCGGCGCAGGCGGCGCGTTCGTCTACGGGCAGTTCGCCGCCAATCTGCCCCGACAACCGGGCCACCTGGACGCGCATGAGGCACTCCGCTTGCTGCTGCATGGTCAGGTCTAGCGACGTGTAAACGCGCAGCCCGCCGCGCAGCACCATTTCCGGACCAAAGCGCTGCTCCAGTTCCTTGCGCACGTACAGGGCAAAGTGGGGGGCGACAATGTCGAAACGATCAGCTACGCTGGATTGGGGCTGGATGGGCGTATATTTGGCGGTGACCAGTTCCTCGCGGGTCAGGTAGCCGTCGCGGAACATGGCGTCGAGTACCAGTTCTTGCCTGGTTTTGGCTTCGGTGGGGTTGTCAATGGGATTGAGGGCGGGGGATTGGGGGATAGCGGCCAGCATAGCGGCTTCGGCGAGGCTCAGTTGTACAGCCGGCTTATTGAAGTAGACGCGGGCGGCTGCTTCAATGCCGTAAGCCAGATTGCCGTAGAAGTTGGTGTTGAGATACCATTCCAGGATTTGCTCTTTGGTGTAGAGGCGGGAAATTTCTTGCGCCAGCAACAGTTCTTCCACTTTGCGGCGGTAGTCGTCAAACGTGACGCGGCTGCCGACGACGCGCCGCTCTGGTTCGATCAGGTTGTTTTTGACCAGTTGTTGGGTGATGGAGGAGCCGCCCTGAATGGAGCCGCCCAGCAGAACGTATTCATAGAAAGCGCGGCCAATGCCTTGCAGATCAAAGCCGCGATTGGTCCAGAAGGTTCTGTCTTCGATGGCGACGGTGGCGTCAATGATGGCTGCCGGCATTTGCTCGTAACGCAGCCATTGACGGTCGCCGCCGCGGGGATCGATAATCTCGTGAATGAGTACCAGGTCGCGGCTGCCGTCGCCGTCTGGATCGCCCCCCCAGGCGTAGACTTTGCTGGTTTCAAAGGTGTCGGTGTTCTGTCCCAGGCTTTCGATTTCGGTGAAGTTGGGCAGGTCTTGGGTGAAGTAAGCGTAGACGGCGGCGGTTGCGCCCACGCTGCTGAAGACCAGCAGCAAGACGCCGCCTGTTCCCAAAACCAGCAGCAAGAGCAGCAACCGTAATGCCAGGCGTTTGCCCCCTCCCCGATTTTGTTGGCGGCGCAGCCGCCGCTGGATGATGTGCGTGGTTCGTGGCATGGTTGTTTGCCTTGCAGATGCCGGCAGGATAACGACGCCCGCCTGATGAATTGTGCCGGCATCTGCCCCCAAAGGCAAATTTTACCGATCCCACATCCGAAAAGTGTCATTTGTCAATTGTCATGCCAGACCAAGCGGCTTATACTGCGTAGTTGTTCTACTGAATAAGGGCTGCCAGCGTACATCTGCGGATTGCTGACGTCCAGCCCGACAGCCAACAAAGATACTGGCGTTCCCAGTTTAATTGAAAAGAAGAGAGTGAGTAGTATGAAAAAAAGTAAACGTAACCACATTCTGCGCAATGGGAGCCTGGGAGTGGTTGTCTTGTTGTTGTTGATTCAGCTCGTGCCCTATGGCCGCGATCACACCAATCCGCCAGTGATGCAAGAGCCAAACTGGGACAGCCCGGAAACGCGGGCGCTGGCGCAAGTGGCTTGCTTTGATTGTCATAGCAACGAAACGGTCTGGTTCTGGTACACAAACGTGGCCCCCTTTTCCTGGCTGGTGCAGCATGACGTGGAAGAAGGGCGGAGCAAGCTCAACTTCTCGGAGTGGGGACTGACGAATCAGCGCGAGGAAGAGACGGATGAAATAGGCGAGACGCTGCGCGAAGGGGAAATGCCGCCGCTGCTATACACGTTTATTCACGCCAATGCGCGTCTCTCAGCCGCAGAGCGGGAGCAGTTGATCCGCGGTTTGGAAGCGACCGCGGCGGCGGGTGCGGTGAGATGAATCCGAACAATCTGCCGCAGCTGAATCCAGCGGTTCCGCCGGTTCCTTGCAGTTAGTCGCCCCCTTTGTTTATCTGACAACTACAATCAAAATCAACTCATTAGCCCCCGGAATCTGCCAGAATAACCCCAAAAAGCCTCTCCAATACTTTGTTGGAGAGGCTTTTTCGTGAATAGCGTCTATCAGATCTGTTTTTTGTCAGTACCCCCGCCGTGACTCGAACACGGGCCTTTGGCTTCGGAGGCCAACGCTCTATC
>CAYQYJ010000174.1:0-1560 GCA_964421605.1 uncultured Ardenticatenaceae bacterium
ACACCCTCCATTTTTTTGCGGAATCAACTGTGCTAAGAAAACGTTCATCTTTCCCCCGACTCCTCCTGTGGGCTGCCGCCGCCGTGGGCGTAGGCGTCCTTCTTTTCCAGAGTATTGCCCATCCCACCATCCGCATCCATTGGAGCACGGAAAGTGAATTGGACGTGACGGGTTACAATCTCTACCGTGCCGACCAGCCGGAAGGCGAATTCCACCAGATTAACAACGCCCTGCTGCCGCCAGCGTCCGACCCGTTTTTGGGCGGCGAACACAGTTACATAGATAAAAATGTCGCCTGGCTGCGTACTTATTATTATCAACTGGAGACGATCGATCGCCGCGGCAACGCCACGCGCAGCGAAATTATTCCGCTGCAAGCGCAGTTTACGCTTTTGACACCCTGATCTGACTATGATACCATCGTACCATTCAGACTCGCCGGAGGAAGTTGCTTGACCGTTACAACCCAGCTAAACCAACAAATTCTCCTCGACATTGCTGGCTTTGTTGTCGCTTTGGAGACGAGCGACGAAACAATTGCCCGCCGCATCACCGATCGCTACCAGCAGTTCCTCGGCGCCGGCGCGGCGACTGCGCCGCATTTCACCATCGCCATTCAGCCGGCTCCAGGCGCGCTGTTTGTCCCCATTCAACCCGGCAACTGGGTCATCGAATCAGATTACGACAACCAGCACGTCACCTACCGCTCCTACCGCGAGCGCGGCGAAATAGATGTACGCTCTGGCCTGGGGCAGCTAGAAATGGCGCCCACGGCCGATATTGAGAACTTCCTGAGAGTGGCTTACGCCTGGCTGTGCATACATAACAACGCTCTGCTGCTGCACGCTGGCGGGCTGCTGCGCCACGCCGATCAATGCGGCTACGTCTTCTTTGGTCCCAGCGGCGCTGGCAAAACGACCAGCACGGGACTCTCGGCAGCGCGCGGCGCTGTGCTTAGCGACGACCTGGTCATCATTCGCTGCCACGAGGACCATTGCACCTTGCACGGCGTTCCGTTCCGCGGCGAAATGGCCGATGCGCCCCGCGCCAACCAGCAGGCCCCCCTCAAAGGTATTTTTCGCCTGCGCCAGGACACCGCCCACTTTGTCAAACCGCTGCCGCGCACGGTGGCGGTGGCTGAACTGGCGGCGGCTTCCCCCTTTGTCGTGGGCAACCCCCACCTGAACGATCAGCTCATTACCATATGCCACACCATTGCGCGGCGCACGCCTATCCAGGCGCTACACTTCAAAAAAGATGATGGATTCTGGGACGCGATAGATGAATATTTCACACATTTACCCTAAACCGCACCCGCAAACTGCCGGCAGGGTTATAGATGGCGAGGCCGTCCTGATCCTGGCAGATTCCAGTGAAATTCAAGTGCTCAACCCGGTGGGGTCGCGCATTTTTGAGTTGGCTGACGGGAACCATTCCATAGCCGACATTAGCCACATCATCGCCCAAGAGTACGACGTCACGCTGACCGACGCCTACGCAGACGTTCTCGATTTCTTGCAGCAGTTGGTTGACAAAAACGTGATAGTTTTCGTTGAGTAA
>CAYQYJ010000174.1:1660-7688 GCA_964421605.1 uncultured Ardenticatenaceae bacterium
GGCCAGTGCCTTGCACCACCAACCACCAGGACAACCCCATGACCGAACAATATCGGGAATCTGACGGCAAAATCAATCTCTACCAGAACATCATCACCAAGACGCAGCGGCAGCACCGGCTGCTCTCGGTGCAGTGGGAGATCACCTACCGCTGCAATGAACGCTGCACCCATTGTTACCTGGATGTGCTGCCGCCAGGGGCGCAGATGCCGGGCGAACTGAACACCGAAGAAGCGAAGGGGATCATAGATGATCTGGCGGCTCTGGGGGCGCTGACCATTACCTTCTCCGGCGGCGAAGTTTTCCTGCGCCGCGACATTTTTGAAATTTCCCATTACGCCCGCCAGAAAGGGTTTGCCATTCGCTACTTCACCAACGGCATCTTGATCAAACCCGCCGTTGCTGATAAGATTGCGGCAGTTAAACCCGTCGTCGTGGAGTTGAGCGTTTACGGCAGCGACGCCCAGACGCACGACTTTATCACGCAGGTTCCTGGTTCTTTCGACTTAACCATGCGGGCGATCCGGCTGCTGCTGGAACGAAATGTGCGCTGCATCATCAAAACGCCCATCATGAAGGAGAATATCCACCAGGTGGAAGCGCTGCAGCAGCTTGCAGCAGACCTGCAAATTGGTTTCCAATACGACCTGACGATCATTCCCAAGCATACGGGAGACGTTTCGCCCCTGAAGCACCGCCCCACAGACGACCAACTGCTGGGATTCTTGCGCGAGCGCGTTTCCCCTGACACCTGGACTTTGTACCCGCAAAATGATTCGTTTCGTTTTTGCGGCATTGGCTTAAACAGCCTGAATATCAGCCCCACCGGTGAAATTCAAACCTGTTTGGGCGCGCGCGTAACGGCCGGCAATTTACGCGAGAACTCTGTTGAGAATATCTGGAAAGACTCCCCCGTCTGGGAAGAGACCAGCAATCTCACCTTACAAAACTTACCCGTTTGTTCAACTTGCGAGCTGCGCCAGTTCTGCGTCCGCTGCCACGGCACAGCCGCTTTTGAAGATGGCGATATGCTCGGATGCTCATCTGTCGCTTATCGCGAAGCACGCTTGCGTCGCCAGGCGTATCAAGAAAACCGTCGTCTCATGGATAAAGGAGTGAATTAGGATGCTCAATAACGACAAAGTGCAAGAGAAGAAAGCGTACGAAAAGCCGGCCGTCATTCACAGCCAGGTTCTGGAAAGCGTCGCTGGCGCTTGTCCGCCAGGCGAACCCACCAATGGGAAGACGGGCACGGAACAAACCTGCCAGCAAATCAGCAGTTAGGTATAGGTAGACGTAGAGACGTTGCCGTGCAACGTCTCCACGGGGTGTTTTTGGCGACGCATTAGTCACACAGGTGGCTTGTTTTGGGTTTGCTGCGGGCAAACCGGTTCGTACAACTGAAGATACTCGCAGGAGGGTATCTACCCCAGTAATCATACAAGGGCTAGATAAATTTCGTTTATCTGGCCCTTGTTGCTGTCTGGGAATAGCCCTTTGAGGAACAAACCCTTATGGATTACGTCGAAGCAAATTGCCCCCCCGTGATGGGCCGACGCCTGATCATTTTGATTGTTGTGCTGATCTTCCTGGGATTGACGGCGGCGGCTTCGCTCCCGTCTCACGCCCAAACAGGGAGTACGCAGCAGACAACGCCCGGCATCCGCCTCCTGTCCAGCGATGAGAATGGCCTGACGCTGCAAATCCAGACGCCTGCGCTGGAACAAACGCCGCTGGCGGAGGCTGCCGGCATGACCCGTTTGCATATGGCGGGCTACGGCAGACTGTCTGTGCCTGGTCTGCCGGAAACGCCGCAGCAGAGCGTGATGATTGCCCTGCCGCCTGGGGCAACGCCGCGCTTGCGCAGCGACGGCGCCATGCAACTTCTCTATGGGGTGGCGGCGGCGCCGGCGGCGCAAGTGGAGCTGACGGCGTATGCGTATGGCGACCCTTCTGCGCTGCCGGAATTTAGCGTCAGCCGCATCCCGGATCAGGCTGCTTATGCGGCGGATGCGTTTTATCCGGCGGAACCGGTCAGCCTGGGGGCGGAAACGTGGCTGCGCCAACAGCGGGTGGTCACGCTCTTGATCCATCCGGTACAGGTCAATCCCGCGCAACGCACGGCGCGCGTTTACAGCGACCTGGTGGTACGCATTGATTTTGCGTATCCTCAAGGCAAAATGCCGGCACAGCCCGCCCGCCCGGAAAGCGCCGTCTTTGAACAGATTTTGCAGCGCACGCTGCTAAATTATGAACAGGCGCGTAGCTGGCGGCAGCCCGCCGCGCCGCAGCCCGCCGCCGTCGCCGGCGCCTCTCCCTGCCTGGGCAGCAACGCCTTCCGCATTGCCTTGCAAGAAAGCGGCATCTATGCCCTGACCCATGAAGAGTTGGCGGATGCCGGCATGCCTGCCTCCGTCTCCGCCGCTACCCTGCGCATGTGCCACCGCGACCAGGAAATTGATATTCAACTGCTGGACGCCAACGGTAACAACCAGTTTGAGCAGGGCGACACCATTCTCTTTTATGGCGCTGCCCTACGCACCCAGGAAACCACCACCAATGTCTACTGGCTGACCTACGGCGGCAGCGCGGGGCAGCGCATGGCGCAAACCGCCGCCAACCCCAACGGCGCGCCGCGTCCCGATGGTTACGCTGCCACCTACCATTTCGAAGAAGACAACAGCTACTACAGCCGCATCCCCACCGCCGACGCCAACAACCATTGGTATTGGCGCGCCCCGCTCAACAGCGCCGGCGACAACACCCTGTCTATCACATTTAGCCTGGACAACCTGGTGACCGCGCCGCAAGACCCCGCCGTACCTGTTCGCGCCGAGGTTTGGGGATGGATTCAACATGAAGCCCACACCTACCGCGTCAAACTAAACGGCCTCACCGTAGACACCGCCGCCACCTTCACCGGTTCCGGCGTCGGCGACGCCAGCCACACCTTCGACGCCAGCAGCGACGCCAATGCGCTGGTCAACGGCGTCAATACGCTGACCATTGAAGCCGTCAAAAACGCCAACCTCAGCGACCACCTTATGCTGGTAAACTGGGCGGAAATCACGGTGCAGCGACAGTTTGCCGCCAGCAATGACCGGCTGCTCTTCAATTTCGACGAGACGGGCGATTGGGAGTTTAGAACCACCGGTTTCAGCGCCGCCGCCCGCCTGTTCGACGTCACCGACCCGGATCACCCCATTGCGTTAACCACCACCGCCGCTGGGCCCGGGAACGTTATCTTTAGCCAGAGCATTGCCGGGCCGCGCCAATTCGCCCTGGCAGCCGCCAACGGCTACCTGACGCCGCTGCGCATCAGCAAAGACGCCGCTTCTAATCTGCGCGGCACAGGACAGCAGGCTGATTACATTGTGATCACCGACCCGCTATTGAACAGCGCCCTCTCTCCGCTAATCAGCCGGCGGCAGCAGACGTACACGGTCAAAAAGGTGTATGTGCAGGATATTTTTGACGAGTTCAGCTATGGCATCTTTGACCCGCAGGCGATCCGCGACTTCTTGCAATACACCGCCGCACAGTGGCAGTCGCCCGCGCCCACCTTTGTGCTGCTGGCGGGAGACGCCACCTACGATTACAACGACAATCTGGGCTTGCAAACGGGGAGTGAGGCGTTTGTGCCGGCATACCTCCGCTCTGGCGTAGACAGCAACCTGGGCGAAGCTGTGGCTGACAACCAATACGTAGACTTTAACGGGGACAACCTGGCGGACATGCTGCTGGGCCGCCTGCCCGCCCGCAGCAGCAGCGAACTGAGCAACATGATCAACAAGATCATCGCCTATGAAGACGCCCCCTCCGACCCGCAATGGCAGGGCAGCCACCTCTTTCTCAGCGATAACGGCTATTTACCGCCTGTGGCCAATCCCAATGACCCTTGCGAGCAAGACCCGGCAGGTGATTTCTTCCGTCACATCGAAGAGTTTGTACAAGCCTATCTGCCCAACACACAGACGCTGCACCGCGTTTACTACGCCCCGCTCGAATGCTACCCACGCCCGGAGTACCCCGAAGCGCCTCACCTTTACGCCAGCGCCGAAGAGACCACGCTCCGTTTTCTTTCCCTATTTAACCAGGGGAACGCTCTGGTCAGCTACGTTGGTCACAGTTCCATCCTGGAATGGGGCAAAGAAAAATATTTGACCGCCGACCTGGCAACTCAACTGCAAAATGGCAGCCGCACGCCCATTACGCTGCCGATGACCTGCCTGGTAGGTTTTTACCACCAGCCGCAGGGGGACAGCCTGTCCGAAACCATTCTCAAATCCACCCAGGGCGGCTCCGTCGCCAGCTATACGCCGTCGGGGCTGCAAGTGCAGCATGGACACGATTTCCTGCTGCAAGGCTTCTACGACGCCGTCTACCAGGGCGGGGCCACGGCGCTGGGCGAGGCCATCTTCGGCGCTAAACAGCGGCTGTTCAGCAGCGACACATTTGGCGTCTATGAGGATTTGCAGGACACCTACATGCTGCTGGGCGATCCCGCGCTGCGCCTCAACATCTGCACCGAATGCACGCGCACCTTCCTGCCCGCCAGCATTTCCCAATAGCTATGGACATATCCCAGGTCGCCGAATTTTTGCGCTACAGCGTGCAGCAGGGACAACAGCCATTTGTAACCATTACCAGTAACAGCATGGCTCCCTTGCTGCGTCGCGGCGATCAGGTACAGGTGGAAGGCGTTGCCTGGCAGGCGCTGCAGCCAGGGGATGTGATTCTGGTGCAGGCAGCGGTGGATCTGTTGACCCATCGTTACTGGGGCAGCGTGCCGCAGGAACAGACCGTGTGGCTGCTGCTGCGCGGCGACCGCCCGCTGGCGTTTGATGCGCCGCTGCCGGCATCCAGCCTCATTGGCCGCGTCATTGGCCGCCGCCGCCAGCATCGTCTGCTGGATTTGCAGCATGGGGCTGGTCGCTGGCTCAACCGCCACCTGGCCCTCCTCAGCCGCAGCGAAATCCGCCTGTTTGACCTGGCCGCCGCCAACCTGCCGCCAGCCCCTATCGCTGCCTGGCTGCGCCGCCGCCCGTGGGCCGCGCGCGCCATCCGCCGGCTGATCTACGTCTGGGCGGCGCTGCTGGCGCGGCTTATCACCTGAGGATTTATATGAAGAAAACCACCCCACCAGCGTCTGCCGCCGGCATTCTACTAGCTGCCTGGCTGTTGGCGCTGCTTTTTCCCGCTCGTGTGGCGCAAGCCAGCATCACCTTAAGCGATTTTCGCGCCCAGGGCAGCGACGACAGCATTTTTCTGTTGTGGGAAACAGCCACAGAACTCAACAACGCTGGCTTTCACCTGTGGCGCAGCCAGAGCAGCAGCCTGAACGACGCCGTGCGCATCACTGACGCCCTCATCCCCAGCCTGGTAGGCGGCACGCCCACAGGCGCAGCCTACAGCTATGAAGATGTGGACGTGGTCTACAAAGTAACCTACTATTACTGGTTGGAAGCGGTTGAGTATAATGGCTATACGGAACTGTTTGGCCCGGTACAAGCCACGCTGGGGCTGGTCTATCTACCCATCACCCTTTCGCCGGCAAACCCATGAACAGGTCACCTATCATGCACAACAAGCGCCTATTCGTCCTCCTCCTGGCGGCTATCCTGACTGCCGCTATCCTGCGCCCCGACTTCACCGCGCAAGCCAGCGTCACCTTGAGCGACTTTCGCGCCGTGGGCAGCGCCAGCCATATCACGCTTTTGTGGGAAACAGCTACCGAACTGGATAACTTCGGCTTCCATCTCTGGCGGGCTCAGGTCAATAACCTGGACGATGCCAGCCGCATCACAGCCAACCTGATTCCCAGCCAGGTGGGCGGGCAGCCGATTGGCGCCAGTTACGAGTATGAAGACAATACCGCCCAACTGGACGTCCTCTATTATTACTGGTTGGAAGCCGTGGACGTGAACGGACTATCCGTGTTTTATGGGCCGGAACAGGGCATGATCAGCGACAGCGATCCGCTAGGCACAGCCACGCCCGGCAGCGGCGGCAACCCCACGCCGCCGCC
>CAYQYJ010000175.1:0-7631 GCA_964421605.1 uncultured Ardenticatenaceae bacterium
TCATATCGGGTCATAGTTCATCATCCTGTAGGCCTTAAGATAATGTTTAGAAGGGAGTGTCAGTCCACCTGTGATGGACTGTAGCAGTACTGGTGGCAATATGCTATGGTAAATTGCCATCATCACTGGCTGGCGTGGGGCGGAGCCAGGGGTAGAGTGTGTGGCTGCCTTCATCCGTGCCGTGGTAGTAGTTGTCTGCCGGGCCAGGCCAGCCAACGTCGTTGGTGACGGAGTAATTGTAGGCGGCGCCAAGGGTGGTGGCCAGAGCCAGAAGCCAGGCGCCCTGCCACAGTTCTACCAACGGGCCTAGCTCAACTTCTTCCAAACCGCGCACTATGCGAATTTGGGCAGCCCAATCTGCCTGATGGAAATAGTTGGCTCCGCCGCAATCCATCAAACGACTCCACCAGTCCAGGGCAGAGACAAGGGCAAAGTTGCCGCCCTGGGTTTCAAATGTGTAATAGGGGTCGAAAAAGGCGTTAATGGCGCAAGCCATGTACGCGCCTGCGCTGGCGTCGGGGGGATCGTCGTTGGGGGCTACCTGGGGCAGCCGCCCGCTGAAAGGGGATTCATCATCGGCAAAAGCCAGGCTGCCGTTGTCGCCGGGCCAGAGGACGTTGATAAAGTGGGCCACGCCATGCCGCTTCCAGTTGTCGCGGTCAAACAGAAAGGAACCGTTGGCAGTGGGGCCCTCTTCGCACTCAATAATGGGCGGGCCGGCAACTGACGCCAACAGCGAAAAAAGGGGGAAGCGGCCGGTAAAAGCCCCACCAAAAGCGGTGAGTGACGCCAAAAACTGCCGCCGCGTCAGGTGGAATGGGGTCGAATCAGGCATATTGACCTCCTGTGGAAATATGAGGTATGAAGTGAACTTGCGCTTCGTCAATGTGGGTCGGGACAATCGTGGTCATTTATACCAGATTTTGGCATAAAGTGTCATAAACAGCATCCAACCACACTTGCTGTGATGGGAGGATGACAGGTTTGGGGCGCAGGGGGGACCAGAAACAGCGGAAGAGATGGCCGTCAGCCGGGACTGTCCAGACGTCGTCTGTGGCAGCGGCAGTGGACAAATGATAGCAGTAGCGAACCGTGCGGCGGGTAAGCAAACTGCGGCGGACGTAACCTTCGATATGCGTCAATAGTTGGGGAGGCTGTTGGTTGTGGTCGTGTTCGACAAAAGCAATGTGGGCAAAGGTGTCCTGGTCGCCAAAATAGTGGATGCAGGAACCACGAAATAACATGAAGCCCACGCCATCGGCGTCGGAGGCTGGTTCGGCGAAAATTTTGGTGGGGCGCAGTACCCAGCGTTTGTCGGGCGGTAGTTCTTCGTAGAGTTCACCCAATCGGGTTTCAAGATGGACATCTCGCAGCCCGGTCTCTTCCTCAACTTCGCGCACGACTGCCGTTTCGGGGCGTTCCATGATTTCGACTGTGCCGGCAGGGAGTTGAATGCCGGCAGTGGGGTGGGCAAACAACAACAATTCCGCCGCCGCGCCACGTCCTCGCGTGACAAAGGCGGTCACTTTTTCCATTGTTCGCAAAACTGGCATAGGCATAACCATTCCCTTTCTGGCGTTGGCGTCTTCCATCAAGCAGGTTACGGCGCGCCCCCATTCCCCTCCAGGCTGGCTGCAGTCGGTTGCAGCCGGCCCCGAATGTCTCCAAAAAAAGTCTGACCTTTGGTGTGTAAATTAAAGTATAGTTCTCCTTGTTGGGCAATGTATTGCATGCCGGCAATTGTCTTCACATCCCCCGGTATTCCAGGCGTGATTGGGCAACCCGCCGTAAACGCGCCCACAACACCGTGTCCAGCAGCAGACACCTTTTCAATGTCTTCATTGGCGAGCGTCGCGGAGAAAACACCGTCCGCAAAGTTTTCCTGAATGTTTCCCGAAAAAGCAAAATCTATCAAAATAGGGCCCAACACGTCAGGGCGACCACAGTGTATGTGGAACATAACAATATCTTCGGGGTTGACATTTTCAACCATCACATCCACGTAGGCCCGGCTCAAGTCGTTGGTAAAACGAACCACGCCATGCCCCCGCGATAAACGCTCATTTCGGAGCAAAGATGGCGCAGTGGACAAAAACTCTGCAGGTGTCAGAGCAGGCGTATCTTTCTCTTCGCCAGGCTCTTGCTGCGGGCTTAGAAAAGCCTCATAGACAACGCCTATTTCCTGCCCTCTGCCAGGATAGAGAACGGCAGGCTCGACTGGAGTCGTTGCGGTCGCCGTTTGCTGCTCCTCCTGGAGGGCGGCGGGCGCTACCGCTGCACCTGTTTGATTAGAGTCTACTGTATTGTCGCTGCCGCAAGCGGTCAGTAACAGCCAGATGCAGGCAAGCGTCATAATAAGAGAAAAGTATTTCATAGGAAAACCTCAATCGCACCTGGACAGTTACCGTCAGGCCTGGTTAAGTGACAATTTCTATTTTGGGCGTAAACAGAGACGCGAGATGCTTCTTTTGGTTGCGACCGCCGCGCCAACCATACCAAACAGTCAAAGCCAGAGCAAATATCAGAAAGACAGGTAGATTTTGCAGGGCGGCGCGACTGAAGCCTCGGGCGGCCCAATAATCGGGCCAGACCAGCGCGCCGCCGGCAGCCAGAGTCAGCCCTGCCAATACAAACACGACAGCCGCCGTCCATAACCAGGCCACTGGCTGGCGACTGATCGTGTACAAGACGCGGATAACCACAGCCAGAGTCAACGGGGCAATTAAGACAGCCAGAAGCGGGTAAAGGGAACGTTCATCGCCGGCAAACGCCGCCGTGATCAGGGCCCATAGGACGCCTCCCCAGAGGGCGACAAACAAACCAGCCAATAGGCTCCACCGTGTGCGGCCATCCACTGCCGTCCGTTCTGCCTGCATGGCGTCTCCCCACGCCTGCCGCTCTGCCAGGCAGTCAGGGCACATTTGCACAGGGAACTGGTTCATGAAAGCCCATTGGACGGGTTTTGTCTGCCGGCATTCGGCGCACCAATTCACGGGCAGCGGTTCGCTGTAAGCGGCGACCAGTTCGGCAAAGGCGCGAATGCGTTGGGCCAGGTCTTCTGCCTGCTCAAACTGGGGTTCATAAGGAAGAAACAGGCCAATGTGGGCCGGGGCCACCCCCACGCGGCTGGCGGGCGGACGGCCATCCGTTATTTCCGCCAGGCGAGCGTCCTGCAAGATGCGGGGCTTGAGGTCGGCGTAATCCTGGCGCGGGGGGAAGTGGGCTTTGAGGCTAACGTATACTTTGCTGCCAAAGGGTCGTTCTAACTGCACGGATACCAGCCGCCCGTGCAAACGGCCTAACAGGCGGTGGCGATACCAGAAGTGGACGCCGCTCTGGGGAATGTATTCAAGGCCCGTGTGCTGCGTCAGTTTTTCCCAGTAGCGGGCGTGCCCCATGCCGGCATATTGCTTCAAATCCGCCGCCCCCACACCCGCCTTTGCTTCCACCTGTGACGGCAGCGGTTCGCCATCCAGCAGCAGAAAATACTCATACTGGCGACCATCTACGATGACGCCAGCCAGATCGAGATGATGCCCCGCCAGCTCAAATTCATGTCGCCAGCCGCGACCAGAGAACGATTGCTGCTTTGCCAGAAGCTGCCCATCCACCTCAATTTCGCGCCGGCCCAGCAGCCGTTGGTGGCGCAGCGTCACGCAATGGTCGCTATCGTCCAGGCGAAAGATCCAACTGGTTTCCGTCATAGGGATGAGAACCTAAACATGGGTTAGATTATAACTTAACGCGGGTGTCTAGCCACCAGATGGCGTAGGCTGCCAGCAGAGCCACGACGCCGCCAATGAAGTACCCTTCGAGGATGGTGGCCTGGGTAATGAAGATGGCGATCATGCCGGCAATGCCGGCAAACAAATAGAGCGTCATCACCGCCTCGCGCTGGCTGAGGCCGAGGCGCACCAGGCGGTGGCTGGTGTGGTCTTTGCCTGCCGTGTTGGGGCTGACGCCGCGGCGCAGCCGCGAAAAGACAACCAGCGTCGTGTCAAAAATGGGCACGCCAAACAAGAAAACGGGCACCATCCAGGTGACAAAGTTAGAGTTTTCGGGGAAGCGAAGCTGGATGCCCAACACCGCCAATAAGAATCCGAGGAAGAGGGCGCCGGCGTCGCCCATAAAGATTTTGGCGGGTTTGAAGTTAAAGCGCAGGAAGCCGAGGCAGGCGCCTAAAATAGCCGCCGCCAGTCCGCCCACCAGGTATTGTTCATTGAGCGCGCCCAACAGCATGATAAAGGCAGCAATAACGGCGCTGATGCCGGCGCTCAGTCCGTCCATGTTATCCAGGAAGTTGATGGCGTTGATGATGCCGGCAATCCACAAAAACGTCACCGCGTAGTTCAGCCACAAAGGCAGCGGCAGCTTTACGCGCACGTCGAAATAGATCAGCGCCGCTACCGCGACTGCCTGCGCCAGAAACTTGCTCCAGGCGGGCAGGTTGAGCCGATCGTCGAGCAAGCCAACCAGCGCCATCAGCGCCGATCCCAACAAAATGCCCCGCACCTGCGGCGCGCGCACCACCTGCGCTTCACCAAACACGAGCAGAACTGCCAGAGCCGATCCCAGGACAATGGCTATCCCCCCCAGCAGCGGCATGGGCGTGCTGTGCATCTTCCGCTGCGCGGGCGCATCCACAAAGCCGAGACTGATGGCTGCCCGCCGCACCCACGGCGTGCTCAGACCAGTGACCATGAGGGCAATGAGAAAGACGAAGATGATGGTGTCCACAGCAACAATCAACAGAAAACGGGCAGCGGAAAACAGAAGAAAGTGGCGGCGTCAGGGGGCATCGGCGACAAAGATGTCTATGCGTTCAATGACGTCGCCGGGGGGTTGGTTGGCGGCAAGGGGGTCGCGGCGGGTGATTGCCGGCAGCACTTCTGCGCCTTCTACGAGTTCGCCAAAGATAGTGTAATCGCCGTTTAGAGAAGGCTGTGGGCCAAAGGTAATGAAAAACTGGCTGCCGTTGGTGTCGGGGCCGGCATTCGCCATGGCTAACAAGCCAGCCCGGTCAAATTGCAGCCCGCTGCCCGTTTCGTTGACAAACGTATAGCCGGGCCCGCCCGTGCCTGTACCTGTAGGATCGCCGCCCTGAGCCATGAAGTTCTCCAGCACGCGATGGAAGGTGACGCCATCGTAGAAGCCTTGCGTCGCCAGAAAGACAAAGCTATTGACCGTCAACGGCGCTTCCCGCGCATACAGGCGGAAACGCATTGAGCCTTTCTCCGTCACGATAACGGCCTCATATACTTTCGCCTGATCAATAATGGTGGCGGGATAGGCGGAATAAGCATTGTTGCGCTGGACGGGGGCCATAGCCGCCAGCGGGCGTTCCCCTGTCAGCGGCAGGAAGCTGTCTGGCGATACCTGGGGCGTATCGGGCGTTGGGGCTGCCGGCAGCGGTTCGCCGGTCAGTTCAGCCAGATACGCCTGCACCTGCGGTTTCTGCTCGTCGGGCGCGCCTGCCAGGGCGTCCTGGGCGTAGTTGACAGCCTGATCCGTGTCGCCCATTTTTTGCGCCAGGGCGGCCATGGCCAGGGTTGTGCGCCAGGCCGGGAAACGGTTGTTTTGGCGCAGCCGCGCCTGTTCGTAAGCGTCCAGGGCGTCCTCGTTTTGCTCTAACTGCTCGTACACCTGCGCCAACTGCGTCCAGCGGCGGGGGTCGTTGTCTTCTATCTCCAGCCCTTCCTGGATACTGGCAATCGCCTGCTGGTAGTAAGTCGCCTGTTCTTCGCCTTCGCTGTTGCCGGCGCAGGCAATCTGAATCTCCGCCCGCTCGAAGTGGGTGGTGGCATAGTACGGGTCAATAGCCGCCGACTCATCGTAGAGATTGATAGAAGCGGCGCAATCCCGATCAAAGACGTACGCCAGCCGCGCCCGTTCATTGCGAATGACGGCATTTTGCGGGCTTAGCTGCAAGGCGGCCTCGTAATACGCTTTGGCGGTTTTGACGTGCGTTTCCCGCTCGTCTGCGGCGGCGGCATCCGCCCAACGGGTGTTCAGGCGGGCCAGATTGGCGGTGTGGTCGGTGTTGAGGGGGTTGATTTGCTGCGCTTCAATGAGGCGCTCGTTTGCCGTGTTTAACAGTTGTTCGCGGGCGGCGTCGTCGTCGCCCAACACGGAGGCTTTTTCCAGATAAGCCCGCCCCAGGAAAAGATAGTAAAAATCTTCGCGGGGGGCCAGTTCGATAGCCCGCTCGTAAATGGCAATGGCATTGTCCCACCCCTGGGGATTGCCGCTGCGCACCGCCTGTTGTTCCCACGGGTCGCCCCGCTTATAAACGATGTCGGCGTGAATGATGCGCATGTTGGTGTTGTAAATGATGACAAAACCCAGGGGAATGAGGATGAGGAGGGCGATGAATGCCGGCATTTCCCCCGCCTGCCGCGCGCGACTTAAGCGGGGCCAGGCAATGATCACGCTGGCAGCGAACAGCAAGCCGAAAACGAAAACATAAAACAACGTCAGGAAGCCGGCGGACTGCTCCGCCTCCAACACGCGCCGCACCACTTCCGCCGTCTGTTCCGTCACGCCCGCCGGAGCAATGATGGAGGAACGCACCTGTCCGGCTTGCAGCAAGCCGTAAAGCAAGCCCGTAACCAGGGAGGCGGCAGCCAGGAACAAACCCGGGAGGAGCAAGTTTTGCCAGGTCGAGTCCCAAAGCAAATAAAGCAGTACGCTGGAAAAAACGAGAAAAGCCAGGGCGTAGCCAGGCGCAGCCGCGCCAAACAGGGCAAAGGAGAGCGCCAGGCCAATGCCGGCAACCACGCCCCCCGGCAGCCGCCCGCGCTGCGGGTTCACAAAGAGCATGACGGCGGCGTAGAGGGTGAAAGCCGCCCAAATCAGCAGCAAGCTGCCGCCCAACAGCGAGGTTGTGTCCACGGGCGCGTTGGCGGGTAGGAAACGGAGCAGCAGCGCTGCCGCCGTCCAGGCGGCAAAAAGAATAGCTGCGGCGCGACCTCGTTGGGGGGATAGAATGCCGGCATTCCCCCCCTGACGAAACACCCCATCTTTAGCCATCTCGCTTAAGCTGAGCAGCGTCCCCAGCGCCCAGGTCATCGTAATCATTAAGTAAACAAACGGGGAGGCGGCAAAACCGCTGCTGGTGTTCACAAAGAAAGATTGGTGAAAAATCTCCCCTGCTGTGGGCACATCGGCAATGGACGAGATCACTTCCCCTTCGGGCAAACTAAAGGTGATGAAGTTGAAGCAGAGCACGCCTATCACCAGCGCCAGCACAAAAGCGGCGCTCACGGCAGGCGATAACCAGCCGCGATTGGCTGGTTCACTCACCGCTGGACGCGCCCGGCTGCGCCGCCGCTTGCGCGCCGCGGTTGTTGTTATCTCTTCAACCGCTATCACCGCTTCTTCTACCTGGCCCAGGCGGGGCAGCACGTACCCCACCAGCAAGAGCAGCGCCAGATAGACGAAAAAGTGAATGCGCGTGGCGGCAATGGCAATGCCAAAGTGGATCTCTACGTAATGGGCCATCACCGCCGCCACCAGCCCCGTCAGCAGCAGGCGATTAGCCTGGAACGGGTTGCTCTCGCCGCTGCCGTGGGCGAACAGAGCATAGTAGATCAGGTAGATGATCAGCCCGACAATGCTGCCAAAAGGCACAG
>CAYQYJ010000176.1:0-7539 GCA_964421605.1 uncultured Ardenticatenaceae bacterium
CTAAAAAAATGACCAGCAGCAGTTTGAGCAGCTCCGACGGCTGAAAAAACACCTGGCCTATCAACGGAACCCGCAACCACAACGTCGCGCCAAACCCCGATGGGTTGACCCCAAACAGAAGGGTGGCTGCCAGCAGCAGCAGCCCAAACGTGAGCCAGGTATAGCGATAGCGACGCAAAAAGCGCAGATTAGGCGGCAAAATAGCCGTAGCCAGCATGGCTGCCAGCCCTAGCCCCAGCCACAACAGTTGCCGCGCCAGAAAGTTGGGCGCCAGGCGATCCAGCAGCACCAGCCCCCAACCCATCAGCAAGCCGACCAGCGGCAGCAGCACCGGATCATGCCAGGGCTTGTAACGGTTGAGCAGCCAGTGACACACAGCCAGCATCGCTGCCCAGGCCAGGGGAGCCCATAGATGCTCCCATTCCACTTGCTGCTCTTGCCCCAGGCTCAGCGCCAGGGCATTGGTGAAGACAAATGCCGCCGCCAGCAGCAGCAGCCACCGCTGCCGCGCCCGCCGCCCTATGAAAAGCCGATCTAGCGCTTCATTCAATCGTATCATCGTTACAAATAGCGCTCTACCAAAAGAGCCAGTTTCTGCCGCGCCGCCGCGTCAATCCTGGCCCGGTCAGTAATCAGCGCATCTTTCAGGGCATGGTGGGCCGCAAAATCGCCCGCCCATTCGTTCATGCTTTGCACCAGATGGCTTATAGCAGCCTGCGCCACTTTTGTATTTCCTTGCAGCGTGCGAATCACCATTTCTACCGTCACAGGTTGTTCGCTCTCATGCCACACGTCGTAATCGGTCACGTGCGCCATGCAAGCGTAAGCCATTTCGGCTTCCATCGCCAGATACGCCTCTGGGCTGGTGGTCATCCCAATAATGCTCATACCCCACTGCCGAAACAAGTGCGATTCCCCTCTGGTTGAGAAACGAGGTCCCTCTATGGTGATGAAAGTACCCCCCTCATGCACCGTTCCGCCTACGGCCCGCACCGATTGATACAGAGCGGCGCTCATTTCCGGCGAGAAGGGGTTGGCGGCGCTGACGTGAGCCACCAGTCCAGCCTCGAAAAAACTCATGGCGCGCAGCCCTTTCGTATAGTCCACCAATTGATCGGGAATGACGATGTGACCGGGCGCGTAATCTTCGCGCAGCGAGCCGCAGGCGCTCACCGAAATCAGATACTTTACCCCCAGACTTTTGAGAGCGTAGATGTTGGCGCGATACGGGACTTCGCTGGGATTCAGCACGTGCCCCCGACCATGGCGTGGCAAAAACGCTACCCGCCGCCCATGCAGGCTGCCCATAATGATAGCATCCGATGGGTCGCCAAAAGGAGTCGGGACGTGCTGCTCGGTTACGTTAGTCAGCCCATCCATGTTGTACAGACCACTGCCGCCAATAACGGCAAATTCAATATCCATCATAAGATTTATTCTCCGAATTGTGAGGGAAGGGGGGGCGCATCTTCGCCGCGCTGCCGTCGCCGCTCTATCCAACCCGCCAGGTCTTTTAGTTGTCGTTTGGTAAGCGCCAGTTCTTGTTCCAGTTCCCGAATACGGGTGGTAGCCACCTGACGCACCGAATACAAAGTCCGTTTTTGCTCATCGGCGCTTGTCTGCAGATTTTTTAGGGCCAGATCGCGCTCTACCAGCGTGGCTTGCAGCCAGGTCAACTGCTGCCCCTGCGCCACGATGGATTCATGCAGCAGGGACAGTTCTGCCTCGCTGGACTCTTGCTGCGCCTGAGAGCGGCGCAGTTGCGCTGAAAGCTGTTCCGACTCAGTGCGCGTGGCTTCCTTGTACTGCGCCAACGCCGCTTCCAGTTTCCGGGCGCGCCGCTCAGCCGTATACAGCAGTTCCGTCAGGCGGTTAACGTTGGTCTTCCATTTATCCACTAATTGCGCGCGTTCTTCTAGTTCAGCGGACATGCCGGCAATTTGCCCTTGCTGCCAGGTTAAAGCCTGCTCCTTTTCCGCCAATTCCTGGTGCGTCGCTGCAAGCGACGCCTTATACCACACCAACAAATCAGCGGTTTCGGCGGCTTGCGCTGTGGCTGCCTGCCACTCCGCCATGAGCTGCGGCTGGTTGGCTAGCTGCGCTTGCAGCGCGCTCAATTCGTTTTGCGTCTGCGCCACTATATCCCGATCTAACTGCGCCTGCATAAGCTGAAACTCAACTTCTGCCAGCCGCTGCTGCCAGACCGTTTGCTGCGCCGCCATATCGCTAAGCTGCGCCTCGGCTGCCGTGGCTGCTGTTTGCCATTGGCTGCGCTCTTGCGCCAGCTCTGTCTGGCGCGCCAATGCCAGCGCCTGTTCATGGAACTGCTGCTGCCAGGCATCCCGCTCGGCGCATAGTTCCTGCACGCGGGCGCTTGCCGTCGTAAAGCTGGCTTGCATCTCGGCTAACGCCGTTTGCATTTCCGCCTGCCCGGACAGCTCCTGTTGTAACGCAGCGACCAATTCTTGTAATGTCTGGCGCTCTTCTTCAAGATTCGTGTAGCGCGCCTGCCACTCGTGAAGATCCGCCTGCGCTGCCGCCCAGGCCGTTTCCACTTGCTTGAGCGTATCCCGTTCCGCGCGTAGTTGCCCCACCTGATAGCGCAGTTCGCTTCGCTCTTCCCGCAGATTGGCTACCAGAGCGCTTTGCTTTTCCTGTTCTGCCTGGGCTATTTGCAGCGCGTATTGGGTATTTTTAGCCTGTGTTTCCGTCCGTTCAGCCAATTCTTGCCAGCGCAGCAGCGCTTCCTCTTGTTCGGCGGAATGCTGCAAACTGGCTTGCATGGCGCTTTCCAGATTTTTCGCCCGCTCTGCCAACTGGGTAATTTCCGCCAGCGCTTGCTGCAACCGGGCTGCCTGGTCCGCTTTTTCTTGTTGCAACACCAGTTCTGTTGCCGCGGCTTCCGCTAAAGCCTGGGTTAACGCCGCTGCATCCGCTTGCTGCCGCGTCACGGCGGCGTCCAACTGCTGTCGTTGGCCGGTCTCCTGCGCCAGTTCCCTTTCACGGGCTTGCAGTGAAGATTGTAACGCTTCCAAACGCTGTTGCGCGTCGCGCAGCTCTATCTGCGCTGCCTGCCAGTCGCGCCGCAGCGTTGCCGCTTCAGCCATCAAGTCGCCCGCTTTTTCGGTCAGTTTTTCCGTAAACGACTGCTCCAGTTCCGCCCGATCCGTCAGGGCTGTTGCCGCCTCTTGCTGCAAGCGACGCAGAAATACCAGGTCGGGCAGCGACAGATGCGCGGCGCTATTCGTGGCGCTGCCGATCAGTTCCACGGGCGGTTCCTCAGGAGTGTCGGGCAGCAAATGAGCCGCGCGCAGTTCCGCCAGGGTTGCGTTCTGGCTCAACATGGCAGACAGGTCGGCGTCGTCCACCGTTCCCAACCACCCGTAGACGCGACCTGTGGCGAATACCTGGCAGGCGCGGGCGTATACGTTCCCCCACACCTGACCACCCGCGTGGACAACGGCTTCGCGGGCCACGATGGACCCCCGCACCAGGCCGCGTATTTCTACGCGAGGGGCGATAATGTCGCCAATGACCACGCTTTTGGGCGGCACAGACACAGCCGTATTGGTCCGCAAATCTCCGTTGTGGATGCCAGAGATTTTGAGGCTAAGACCTAGCAGGCGGGCCAGAAAGCCGCGATTGGTTTGGTTATCAGGCGCTATGGACATAATGCAGCATCTGCGGCGCTTAACTACTCGTTAAGCCAATCATGATTTTCGAGGCGCGCCCAATAGTATCTCAGGTTGGCAAAGGACACAACGCAACCCAAGATGAGAACCCCCTATAAAATGACCTGCTTTCTGCTTGTATACTCCTGACAAGTTTGATAAACTGCGGGCATCATGCGCCGAATGAGTTTGCTGTCCACACTGTTGGTCATTACCAGTCTGTTGGCTTTTCTGGTCAGCGGCGGCGTGGCTGCGGCGGCGGCGGAACTGCCCGTGCCTGGCGTCACCGGTTACGCTCAGATTTCTGGGGATGTCCTGGTCGAGTTGTTTCTCTCCCCGCCCATTACGACGCCTGGCGAGCGCATCACGGCTACGTTTGTCGTCACAAATCGCAGCCAACAGCCCATCACGCCTCTGGTTGAAATTCCTCTGCCGGCAAATCTAGAGCTGAATTTGGGTATTTTGCCGGCAGCCACCAGTTTTGACCTCATCAACAATCACGTCGCCTGGCAGCCTCTGGTGCAGCCCGATGGCGGTCAGCAAACGATCTCCCTGCCGTTTCGGGTAGGCGCAGCGGATCTGAATGCGCCTGAGCGGGAGTTCCACCTCAACCTGGTGACCGAAAAAGAAACGCTGACAGCCGCCGCTTCCTATTGGGTGGGGCTGCCGCCCACGGCGACGATTCTGGTTAACCCCATGCAGCCGGCAGTGGGTCAGCCCGTGCAGTTGATTGCCCGCGTTGATGGCTCTGGTCCCTTCGTGCAGGTGTGGCAGACGGGGGATCAGCGGGAATTAGAGGCAGTGGATCCGGTCCTGGTTTATCCCGTTGCGGGTCAATATCAGGTGACGCTGCACGTAGCTAATCCTCTGGCGGCGACGCGGGTGACTACGGTCATAGAGGTGATTGACGCCCCAACTGCTGCCTTTACGCCGGACGACCCTACGCCCGCTGCCGGCCAGATCATTCGCTTCACCAATCTCAGCGGCGGCGCGCCCCCTTTGCAGTTTTTGTGGGATTTCGGGGATGGACAGACGAGCAGTGAACGGGAACCTGCCCACCAATACGCCAACCCTGGCGAGTATAGAATCAGTCTGACGGTGCAAAATGCCGGCAGTCGCGCCGCTTTTGTCTGGCCCCTGACAGTGGGTGTTTTGCCGCAGGCGCAGCTTTTAATGCCGGCAGAAGCCGTAGCCGGCGAACCTGTTTTGGCCCAGGCTGCTGGCGATAGCACCGTTGACGCCTATCTATGGGACATGGGCGACGGGCACGTTTACGAAGGGGCTTCGGTCAACCACGTTTACTGGACAGGCGGTGACCATTATGTGACCGTGACCGCGCGTAGCGAATATGGCGAGACGCAGGTGGGGCAATGGGTCCGTGTTGCCCTGGATCGGGTACACACCGTCTTCCTGCCTCTGTTGTCTCATGAAACCGCGCCGCCTGCAGCCCCGGCTGTGGCGGCGGCTGCCGCGGCAAATGTTATTTCTATCTCCGCCGAACGCAGCTTTGAAGCCTTTGAGCCTGTGCAATTGTCGCCCGCCCCCTTGCTGGAAACAGCTACCGCCCCTGAGCAACTGCTCTGGTATGTCAATGAAGCGCGGCGGCTGCACAATTTACCGCCGCTGGCTTATGTTTACGAAATGAGTATCGCCGCGCAGCGCCACGCCGAAGATATGGCTGTGAACCAGTTTACCGGGCACACTGGTTCAGATGGCTCGCGCCCGTTTGAGCGATTGCAGCAGTACGGTTTTGACGGCGACTATGGCGGCGAAGCCACCGCCTGGGGAGTTGAAAACGCCCGCCAGGTTGTCGAATATTGGGTAAACAGCCCTCCCCACCGTCGCATTATCCTCAATGCCCGCGCCATCTCCCTGGGCGTAGGTTACGTGGTTGATTTTGCTTCCCCGAACGTCTGGTATTGGGTGACGGAGTTCGGCCAACTGCCGGACCCCGTCGTGTCGGATGATAGTGAACTGCCGTAATGGGGCAGATTGTATTCTGGGCAGCCTGCGCTGACTTTCCCACGTGTAACTTATTCCCGCAATAGACCAGTCACGCCTGAATAGGGAGCAGTTAAGCGCGCGCAGCCGTCAAGCCAGTCAGTAAATCACGCAATTGGAAGAAGCAAAATGGATAATCTGATTCAAGTCGCCCCCGCCTTCGTTGAAATGGCGCACCGCATCGTCTGGTGCACGGCAGCCACGGTGGACAGGCAGGGACGCCCCCGCTCGCGTATTCTGCACCCGATATGGCAGTGGGATGGGCAGGAGTTAGTCGGCTGGATTGGTACCGGCCCCACCCCCACCAAGCGCGCCAACCTGCAGGCCAGTCCCTTCATGTCCCTCAACTACTGGTCGCCTACCCATGACACCTGCGTGGCAGAGTGCCACGCTGCCTGGGCTTTTGACGACGAAACCCGCACAATGGTTTGGAACCTGTTTGCGCGCGCGCCTAAACCGGTTGGCTATGACCCTATCATTGTCCCTGGTTGGGACAGTCCCACTTCCGCGGCTTTCGCCGTGCTGCGCCTGGCCCCGTGGCGTCTGCGCGTCTTTCCTGGCAGCGTTCTGCTAGGGCAGGGCGGCAGCGTGCTTGTCTGGCAAGCACATTCGCAAAACTGAACGGACCGCAACCCACAGAGGCAGCACGGCATTACGAGGCGCTACTGGTCAACTTTCCCCATCTGAAGCTGATTGATGTGACGCGAGCGGAAGAGGGGCGTCTTGTCTCCGTTGTCCAGGCAAAATGCGCGTCATGGGGAAAGATGATTTCCAGAGAGGCGATGCCTTCGGCTATGGTGTTATGGCCGCGAGGTTGCATATACGGGGGCAACCGCTGGGCGACATCTCCGCCAGGTGGCGGAGACAAATATCCCCCGACCAGCCGATGGAGTCAGAGCAGGTTAGTTGTAACATATACAGGTAGGTGGCAGAGCGCCTACCGGCTGCTTGCAGTTGTCTGCGGAAGGTACAGCCGTCTTTATCTTATTGAACAACAGCGGAACTACTAAGCTGTTGCGGTTGCGGAGCTTAACGCAAGGAAAAAATATCATGACTATCAAATTACCTTCCCGCAAGGAAGTTATATCCTTCATTCGCGCGCGGGCGCTGATCCTGGTGTTGGTCGCTGGCATTTTGCTGACCGCTTGCACCAGCGGATCCACTACGGTGGTATCTCAGGCGCCGGCTAATGCAACGTTGGCAAAGCCGGGCAACGCCGAAAGCGCCATGCTGGCAGATTTGCATGGAATGGTGGAGGTTAAAACGGGCGACGGCCAATGGTCCCTGGCTCAATCAGGGCAAACGCTCAAAAGCGGACAACACATCCGCACAGGAGCACTGTCGAACGTCATGTTAACATTTTACGATGACAGCCGTATCTATTTGGGCGCCGAAGCCGAAATCTCGTTGGATGCATTAGATGCCGGCACTTCTGGAGCGCGTGTTGTGCAGTTGACTCAGGTAAGCGGCCAAAGCCAGCACGAGGTAGCTAAATCGGATGACCCCGGATCACGTTACAACATTAACACGCCCGCTGGGAGTGGGAGCGCCACTGGCACTAAATTCACGGTGATGGTTATCCCCAATCAGCTTAGCCAGTTCTGGGTTGATGAAGGCGCCGTTTCTGTCGTCAACGCCAACATCACCGTCGTAGTCGTCGCTGGGCAAACCACCGTCAGCCTTGTTGGGCAGCCTCCGACTGAACCGGTTTTCCGAATCTCAGGTGAAGGCCAGGTCATCCAAATCGAGACGGCGAGTAGTGGTGGCGGCGACCTCCTTGTTAGACAGCCTCCGACTGAGCTTGCTTTCCCAGTCGCAAACGAAGGCCAGGTCATCAGAACAGCGAGTGGAGGCAGGCGCCTGAATG
>CAYQYJ010000177.1:0-2833 GCA_964421605.1 uncultured Ardenticatenaceae bacterium
GGCGGTGAAGACACCGCTAAGGGCGGTGAAGACACCGCTAAGGGCAGACCCCCATCCCCCAACCCCCTTCCCCCTAACGGGGGAAGGGGGCTTTTCGGAGAGGGCGTGGGGCGCTGCGCGCCCCTCGCCCTACATTACCCCTTCCCTGGCAACAGGGGCGGGATTACCTGATTATTTTCTCAATGTCCAAATGCGCCCAAAATTGCCCGTCACCCTTGACGGTAAAATTTCAGGGAGGCTCAGTAGTTGCGTTTTCACTTAATCCCGCAGCGTCACGGGCGGGTTGTAGGATTCGCGATCCTTGCCGTTAAAGCGTTCGTATAAAGCCGCCGCCACCAGCGGAGGAACCATGCTGGTCACGTCGCCGCCTAAAGAAGCAATTTCACGCACCGTCGTGCCGCTCAAAAAGGTGTGTTCCTCTTGGGTAATGAAGCTGACCACCTCAATATCTGGCGCTAACCGCTTGTTCGCCAGCGCCATGCGAAACTCGAACTCGAAATCAGAAAACACGCGCAAACCGCGCACCATCACCCGCGCCCCCACCTGCCGCGCAAACTCTACCGTCAGACCGCCAAAAGGCATCACGCGAATACCTGGCACGCCCGCCAGCGACTGCGTAATCATATCCACCCGCTCCGCCACCGAAAAAAGGAGCGATTTGGACGGATGCCCATGATCATAAACGGCCACGATCAAATCATCAAAAATGACGCTGGCGCGCCGGATCAGGTCGAGATGACCATAATGAATGGGGTCAAAAGTGCCTGGATAAATTGCACGCATTAGCTGACATCTCCGGCATTTTGCCAAAACTGCATCACCTTTTGACGCAGCAGGCTGTGTTCTGGCTGCTCTAACAACGGGTCAGCAGCCATGAGGGTTTCCGCTTCCTGGCGAGCCAGTTCCAACATCTTCACGTCCAGCAGCGCCGCCAACTGCACTTCAGGCAAACCGCTTTGGCGGCGGCCAAAGAACTCACCGGGGCCGCGCAATTCCAGATCCTTCTCCGCCAACACAAAGCCGTCGTTGGTTTCTTCCATCGCTTGCAAGCGGGCTTCGGCGTCCTGGCTGGGCGAATCGCTGATCAGCAGACAGTAGGATTGGTGCTTGCCCCGCCCCACACGCCCACGAAACTGATGCAACTGCGCCAGGCCAAAGCGGTTAGCGCCTTCGATTAACATGACGGTGCTGTTGGGCACGTCAATGCCCACTTCAATCACCGACGTGGAAACAAGAATGTGCAGCCTATTTTCGTAGAAGTCGCGCATAACGGCTTCCTTTTCTTCAGACTTCAGGCGACCATGCAGCAGCCCCAACTTCAAATCAGGGAAAATCTCTTGCTGCAAGCGGGCGTGTTCTTCCACGGCAGCTACTGCTTCTATTTTGTCAGATTCCTCCACCAGCGGGCAAATGATAAACGCCTGCCGTCCCTGCTCAATCTGGCCGCGCACAAAAGCGTAGGCGCGCTGCCGTTCGCTGGGGCGCAGCCAGCGCGTCTTGATCTCCTGCCGACCTGGCGGCAGTTCGTCCAGAATGGACAGGTCCAGGTCGCCATACAGCGACAGCGCCAGCGTGCGCGGAATGGGCGTGGCAGACATAACCAACAGGTGGGGCGTAGCAGGTGTGCCGTCAGGGCGGGCCGGACCTTTGTCTCGCAGCGCCTGCCGCTGGTCTACGCCAAAACGGTGTTGTTCGTCCACAATGACCAGGGTTAAATTCTTAAAGGCTACTGACGCCTGGAACAGGGCATGCGTGCCAATTAAGATGTGGACGTCGCCGGTGATCAGTTCGTTTAGAAGCTGCGACCGTTCGCTGTTGTTGGCGCTGCCTGTGAGCAAACGCACCTGATAGCCCAGGGGAGTCAACGTCTGGCTGAGTCCCTGGTAATGTTGTTCGGCCAGGATTTCGGTGGGGGCCATCAACGCCGCCTGCCCTCCCGCCTGAGCCGCCATAACCATAGCCGCTGCAGCCACAGCGGTTTTACCCGCGCCCACGTCTCCTTGCAGCAGCCGCGTCATGGGTAGGGCGCGGCTCATGTCGGCGCGGATTTCGGCAATGGCGCGCTGCTGCGCGCCTGTCAGGGTGAATGGCAGGCTGCCGATAAAGGCATCCAGGGCGGTCTGCTCCGCGGCTATGGGACTGCCTGGCTGGCTTTGCCACAGCCGCCGCTGCCCCAACATGCCCAATTGCAGCAGCAGAAGCTCATCAAAAACCAGCCGGCGGCGCGCCTGATGCAGCGCGTCCTGATCATCCGGAAAGTGCATTTGCTGGATGGCCTGGGGCAACGTCAAAAGGCGATAGCGCTGCTGAATTGATGCCGGCACGGGGTCGGGCAAAAATGGCGCGTATTCCATGACCGCCTGGTGCATAATCTGGCGTATTTTGTAAGCGCGCAGCCCCTCGGTCAACGGATAGATGGGCACAATGCGGCGCGTCTTCAATGGCTCCGTGGCTACAGGCTCCCAGGCCGGCGCGTTGAAGACGGGGCGGCCCATGAACTGTTCCACTTTGCCGCTGAGAACGATCTGCATCCCTGATTTTAGTTGGGATACCAGCCAGGATTGGTTAAACCATGTTACCTGAACCTGACCTGTGCCATCGCTGACTAAAGCCTGCACCACATCGCCTGTGCGGGAGCGGCGGGCGCGTACTTCCCAAACGGTGCCAATGACGGTCACCTGCTCCCCATAAGCCAGGCGGTTGATGGGTTTCATCAAGCTGTAATCGTCGTGGCGGCGGGGAAAGAGGAAAAGCAGGTCGTTCAGGGTGGTCGCGCCCAGGCGAGCCAACTGTTCCGCCACTTTGCCCCCCACGCCTTTGAGAGCCGTTACTG
>CAYQYJ010000177.1:2933-7477 GCA_964421605.1 uncultured Ardenticatenaceae bacterium
GGTTTATGTTGGGCAGCAGGCTGCTGGCGCGGGCGAGGTTTGTCTGTGGGCGGCGGGGCTGGCGGCAGTGTGGGTTCAGGCTTTGGCGGCGACGGCGCCGGTGCGGGTCTGGCAGGGGGCGGCGCAGGAACGCTGCGACCGATACGCTGTTCACGGGCGTCAATCCGCTGCAAGAGGTTCTCGACCAGTTCAGCCCGTCTGGGCACGCCAGGGAGGCGATCATACCCGATGAGGGCTTCCGCCGTTTGTTCGACCAGAATTAAGTCGGCTTCGTCTACGGCTTCTTCGCGCGCCTGCGTCACCCAAAAGGTGGCAAGCTGCCGCATTCCGCCGACGACGGCTTTATTTTGGAACCCTTGCTGGGCTTCCAGTTGTAATACACGTTGGAGTCTTTTGAAAGATCGTGACATAATGTTTGTGGCCGGCGCATCTGACGCTTGCCAACCCGACCGCGCTTCCAGGTTGCGGCTCAGCCAGGGGGTCAGGCAGCGCGAATGCAGGCAAACCCAACAGCCCCAGGGCCAATATGCGAGCCAATGGCTGGGGTAACTTCGACAAGTGGAGGTAAAGCGTCCACAGGGTGGTAATTTTGTACCGCCGTCCGCAGCGCTTCGGCTTCTGCCTGGGCGTGCGTGTGCACGATGGCTAAATGGGACAAAGGGGCAGCCTGAGTCAACATGTCCAGCAGCCGCTGCCAGCCGCGGCGATAGGTGCGAATCCGTTCAATGTCCAGGACGCCCTGGTGCATTTTGACAATGGGCTTGATACTGAGCAGCGAACCCAGCCCAAACTGCGCCCAATTGACGCGGCCGCTGCGCCGCAGAAATTCCAACGTATCCAGCAAGGCGAATACGTGGGTGCGCGGCTGCGTCTGGCGCAGCTGCGTCGTGATCTCAGCCATCGTTTGACCAGCGCGCGCAGCCTGGGCGGCGGTGACGGCCAGCCAGCCCAGACCCATGGAAAGCTGACCGGAGTCAAACAGGGTCACAGGCACATCCGCAGCCTCTTCGCTGCCCAAACGGGCGGCATTGAGCATACCGCTCAGGCTGCCGGCAACGTGCAGGGACAATATCTGGTCAGCGCCGGCGGCAGCCAAATTCTGGTAGGTTTGGGCGAAGGCGCCGGAGGCGGGGGCGGCTGTCGTCGGCGGGGAGGTGAAGGTGGGCAGCGCTTCGTAAAACTGCTGGCGCGTCAAATCCACGCCATCGAGGTAGCTTTGCCCACCGACGTTAATGTAAGCGGGGATGACCGTGATGTCGTGTTGGGCAGCCAGGGATGCCGGCAAATCACACGTGCTGTCGGTCACTACCTTAATGGTCATCGTTATTCCGCGCCCAGGATGAAGTAATAGTGCGGCTGCCCGCCAGCCACCAGTTCGATTTCCAGATCAGGATAAAGCGCTTGAATCTCCTCCAAGAAGGTTTCGGCTTCCGCCAGGCTGATATCCTGACCATAGTAGACGGAGAGTAGTTCACAATCCGCTACGCCCATTTTTTGCAGGGTGGTAGCTACCACGTCCGTCATGGTTTCGCTGGCGGCGCAGAGGCGGCCATTAGCCAGGCCAATGTAATTTCCCACCTGTACATCTACGCCGTCCAGAGAAACGGTGCGGGTGGCGGTGGTAATTTCGCCGCTGGACACCTGACCGCAAGCGGATTGCATGGCGGCGGCGACCTCATCCAGCTCGCCATCGGCGCGATAAGCAAACAGGGCGCTGACGCCCTGGGGCACGTTCACGGTGGGAACGACTATCACGTTTTTAGGGCTTAAATCGCGCGCCGTTTCCGCCGCCAGAATAATGTTCTTGTTATTGGGCAGCACAACCACTTTGTCGGTGGGCACATCCTGGATAGCCTGGAAGATTTCTTCGGTGCTGGGGTTGTTGGTCTGCCCGCCATCTACGATGTTGGCTGCGCCCAGGCTGCGCAGCACTTTTGCCAGACCAGCGCCGGGGGCCACCGCCACGACGCCAACCTGCCCAGGCTGCACGGTCAGCTCTGGCTCCAGGCGCAGGCTGAGGGGCGGCTCCTGGTGGTTGCCGCTGCCGGCAGCGATAATGTCTTCCATCTGCATTTGCATGTTTTCGACGACGACATCGGTGATGTGGCCCAAACTGATGCCGTAGCTGAGGGGCACGCCGGGGTCTTTAACGTGTACGTGTACTTTGATGGTATTTTCGTCGCCGACGACGACGGTGGAGTCGCCCATGGCGTCAATACGAGCGCGGACTTCCAGGACGTTGAGGTTTTGTCCCAGGAGAATAAACTGGACGTCATACGGGTTTTCCACCCCTTCTTGGGGGGCGACGCGGGCTTGCGCCGGCAGGTCGGCGGCGATGGGTGCGGCGGTAGATGCCGGCAGCGGCTCCATCACCCCCATGCGGTCGCCTGTGGTGTAGCGCAGCATCCCTTCCAGGATATACACCAACCCCTGCCCACCCGAATCCACCACGCCCGCCTGTTTCAGCACAGGCAACTGCTCTGGGGTGCGCTCCAGGGCTAACTGCGCCCGCTCTAACGTGCGCTCCAGCACAAAGCGCAAATCGTTGTTTTTGCGCGCGGCGTCTACCGCTTCCAGACTGGCTTCGCGGATTACGGTCAAAATTGTGCCTTCGACGGGCTTCATCACTCCTTTGTAGGCTGTTTCCGCCGCTTCCACAAACGCCTGGGCCAGGTCTTGCGACGTAAAGCTTTCCTTGCCGTCCAGGCTCTTAGCCATGCCGCGCCATATCTGGCTGAGAATCACGCCGGAATTACCGCGCGCGCCCATCAGGGCGCCTTGCGACAGGTCCTTAGCTACCTTGCCTACGTTCATCTCCTGGGTGTCGCCGATCCGCTTATAGGCAGAGCGCATGGTCAGCAGCATGTTTGTGCCTGTATCCCCGTCGGGTACAGGGAAGACGTTCAGGCTGTTGACATATTGGTGATGTTTCTCTAACCATACCAGGCTGGCCAGGGCCAGTTTTCGCAGTTGCTGCCCATTACACGTATACCATTTCTGTGCCGGCATAACCTTTTCCATTTCCTCAACTTTCACCCTAAATCCTCACTTCTCGCCTGGGGCCCTATCGCGCCGCTGTGGTCACAGAACAGGCGACAAACCACCCCCCTGGCGCCCATTGGCGCCGTCTACAGACGGAGTCAATCTTGTCCTATTCCCGTTCCTCGCTCATGCGCAAACCCTGTACGTAGACGTTCACGGCGCGCACGGGAATGGCTAAAGCCTTTTCTACGTGGAACTTGACGGTATTTTGAATGCTTTCGGCGACCACGCGAATGCGCGTGCCATATTCGACAATGACATAGACGTCAATGATCAACTGGTTGTCTTCCAGTTTGACTTCAATGCCCCGCCGGCTGTCTCGGGACAGGACGTTGCTAATCCCATCTGCCAGGTTCTTGTTGGCCATGCCCACGACGCCATAACATTGATGCACAGCCTGATTGGTGATGGTAGCCACCGTCGTCGTGGAAATATCAATTATTCCCAATTTTTCCTCTTTGGTCGGCATGGAAACTCTCCTGGAAATCGTTTCAGGCGAAGGCGCAGGGATGAAAAGATTGCGCTCCAATTTTTAGCGGTTGTTGTGCGCTGTCGCGGGTCACAACTTTTGTCAAGTTCACTTCCTGATTCTACCAGAATGGCCGCGTTTAGCGACCTGTCTGCCGGAAGTGGGGCGTTTGGGGGATAGATGGCTGCGGCTATAGCGTGCCGGCATCATCCTATTGAACTGCCGTACGCAAATTTGCCTGGTTTGCGTGAACGACAACATCCTATTATAATTCTATCCGCTTATTTGAAAACAGAGCGTTTGACCAGGCGGTTACAATCCAGGTTGGCTGCAACCCGGTCGCTTTTATCTTTGGTAAGGTAGGTGAAATTATGGCGAAATGTGAGCTATGTGGCAAGGGGCCTATGACGGGCAATAACGTCAGCTTCTCGCAGAAGAAGACGCGCCGGGTTTTTCGGCCTAATATTCAGCGGGCCACGTTCTATGAAGGCGAGCGCAAGGTGAAGAAATACGTTTGCGCGCGTTGTTTGAAGAGTGTGAGTAAAACGTGAGGCGGTAGCCTGACGGTGTTGGGGGGAGTTTTCTTGGGCAAAGGAAGCCAGCCAAAAAAGGGCTGGCTTTTTTGTTGTTGCGCAGGGGCAACCTCGCCTGCGGCGAGGTTGCCCCTTTTTATTGGGTTTTTTTGGGCGCATTTGGACATTGAGAAAATAATCAGGTAATCCCGCCCTCTTTGCCAGGGACGGGGTAATGTAGGGCGAGGGGCGCTGCGCGCCCCTCGCCCTCTCCGAAAGCCCCCTTCCCCCCAAAGGGGGAAGGGGGTTGGGGGATGGGGGCCTGCCTTCCTCCGTTTACCGGATTATTTTCTTGAACCTCAAATGCGCCCCAAAAAACCCAGAAGGGACGGGGACATCCATTTATAAGGGTTTGTGCGGCGCATACGCGCCGCACAAACCCCAATGAGAACATTGTTTACGCGCCAATGACGCTGGCGAGGACGGCGCGGGCGCCGGCGGCGAGGAGGGCGGCGCGCACG
>CAYQYJ010000178.1:0-7395 GCA_964421605.1 uncultured Ardenticatenaceae bacterium
CTATTTACGTGGCGTCTGCTTTATGGCACAATGAAGCTATGCCTGTCAAGGTTCGCGTGGAACTGCGTTCAAAATTGCCGGCGCTCTGGCTGCTGCTGCTGCTTATCCCGGCCATTATCCTGCCCGACCGCATCTGGAACAGCTTGTTGGTGGGGGTGGGCGGTCTGTTTGTGGCCGCCTACATTTGGGCCAGGACGCTGGCTGGAGGGCTGCGAGCGGCGCGGCAGCTCAAGTTTGGCTGGGTGGGGGTGGGGGATCGGCTGGAAGAGCAGTTTGAACTGGTGAATGCCGGCTGGCTGCCGGCATTCTGGATTGAAATTCAAGACGACTCCAACGTCCCCGGCTACCGCGCGGCGCTGGTGCGCAGCGTGAATGCCGGCAGCACCCACTGGCGCCAAAACGCCATCTGCCAGCAGCGGGGGCAGTTCCGCCTGGGCCCCTGGCGGCTGATCAGCGGCGATCCCTTTGGCTTCTTCCGCGTCACGCATACTTTCCCCATTTCGGATGAGATCATCATCCATCCCCCCATCCACAGCCATGTGCCTGTACCCCTGCCCGCCGGACAGAGCGATGGGCGAACGCGGGCGCGGCAGCGCGCCTGGCAAGCCACGATTAACGCGGCTGGCGCGCGCCACTACCGCCCCTACGATCCATACCGCTGGATTCATTGGCCCACCCTGGCGCATACGGGGGAGTTGTATGTGCGCGAATTTGACCTGGACGCGGCGGGCGACATCTGGATTTACGTGGACATGGAAGCCAGCAGCCAGCTTGCGTTAACAGACGACCCAACCAACGGCTTAAACAGCACGGCTGAACACGCCATTATCATTGCCGCGGCGCTGGCGGCGCAGGCGCTGCGGCAGAATCGCGGGGTAGGCATAGCCTGTTATGGACAAACGCCGCAGGTTATCCCCCCCGCGCGGGGGCAGGGGCAGCAGTGGCGCATTTTGCGAGCGCTGGCGCTGGCGCAGGCGGATGGCGCAGCGCCGCTGCAAACGGGTCTGCACGATTTAGGGCAGCAGGTGGGGCGCAACACGGCAGTGGTGATCATTACGCCCAACGGCGCGACAGCGTGGCTGGCGGCGGGGGCAGCGTTAACGCAGCGGGCGCAGAGGGGGCAGCGCGGCGGGCGCAGCACGGTGATTCTGCTCGATCGCCCCAGCTTTGGCGGCACGGGCAACAGCCAGGCCTTGCGCGACATGATCCGCCAGCTTTTTGCCGAGTGTTACGTGCTGCGGCGGGGGGATGTGGAATTGCCGGCATTAACCGCCCCCAAACACGGCTTCTGGGAGTTCAAAGTCACGCCGACGGGCAAGGCGATCCCGGTGCGCACGCCGTACGATTGAGGGGGAAAGGGAGAGGGTGGTAACTACTTAGCCCGTTGCCTGAGCTTGTCGCAGGCAACATGGGCTGCGACAGGCTCAGCCCACGAGAGGGTTAGTAGTTACGAAGGGTGAAGGAAGAAGGGTGAAGGAAGAAGGAAGAAGGGTGAAGGGTGAAAGGTGGCGCGGTTTAGGGTGATTTGGGTAGGGAAGTGGCTGCGGCCAGCGGAGGGGTGGCTGGCTTTCCTGCTGCTGTGGGTGGTTGTGCTCTGCCTCATGGGGGCGGTGGTGGAAGCGCGGTGGACGCCAGAGGCGGGCGTGGCGGCGCCGGCGGCGCTGCTAGGCTTTGCCGTTGGCGTGCTGCTGGCGCGGCGGTCGCTGCCCGCCTGGCAGGCGTGGACGCTGCTGCTGCTCTATGGCTTGCTGCTGTGCACCGTTTACCTGGCGCGGCTGCTGCCGCCCTGGCGCATCCTGTTGGGCGCTTGGAGCGGCTACGCGCAATTTAATCAGGAACAAACAGCCCTGTTCGTGGATCGCGTGGCGGGCTGGCTGAGGGCGGCGTTAAGCGGCGGCAGCAGCCGTGAAACGGTGGTGTTTGCTTTTGGGCTGGGGCTGCTGGTCTGGCTGCTGGCGGCTCATGTCGGCTGGAGCGCCTTCCGCCAGCGGCAGCCTGTGTCCGGCCTGATGATGGTTGGGCTGGCTCTAGCCATCAACGGCTACTTTGGCGCGGCTCCCATCTGGTATGCCGTCGTCTTTGTGGCTGCCGCCGCCCTGCTGCTGGCGGTATTGCATTACGCCTACCTGGAACAGGATTGGGATGCCCACCAGATCAGTTATCCCACGGATATCCAGGTCGAACTGGTTATGGCTGCCGGGGCTGTAGCGGCTATTTTGATGGTATTGGCAATGGCGGTGCCTACCATCCGGCTGCAAGACGTGGCGCAGGCGTTTCGGGCGCAGCCGGTGGTGCAGCAAACAGAAGAGACGTTGGAACGGGTTTTTGCCGGCATCCGTTCACCGCGCCAGGAAGCAGCCGCCTTCAGCGGCGCGGGCATCCTGCCCAATGATTTTCTACTGGGTAATCCGCCCGAACTGGCTAATACCGTCGTCATGACGGCGACCGTGAGCCTGACGAGTCGCGGCAACCCTGACGCGCTGGCTGGCCTCCATTGGCGCGGCCTCAGCTACGACGTGTACAACGGTCAGGGATGGGAACTATCCACCGGGCGGCAAGAAGAGGTCATGGCGGGCGTTCCCATTCCCCTCCCGCCTATCAGCCAGGCGGCGACGATTACGCAAACCGTACACGGGTTGTTCACAGCCCCCTGCGTCCACTGTCCCCGCTATACCCTGGGGCTGCCGCGCCAGTTTGACCAGGCGGTGACGGTCTTCTGGCGGGGGGTGGATGATTTGGCGCAGGTGCGGGCTGCCGGCAGCCCACGCTACACAGCCATCTCTACCGCCAGCGCTGCCGGCGAAACCGCCTGGCGGCAGGCAACCCTGGACGGCATCCCGCCGCTTATCCGCGGCCGATATACCCAACTGCCGGACGCCCTACCCGAACGAGTGCGCGCCCTGGCTCAGGCGATCACCGCCCCCTACGACGCCCCCTACGACCAGGCGCGGGCCATCGAGGCGTTTCTACGACAATACCCATACAACCTGGATGTGGCGCTGCCGCCCGACGGGCGCGACGCTGTGGACTTTTTCCTGTTTGACTTACAACAAGGGTACTGCGACTATTACGCTTCCGCCATGACCGTGCTGGCGCGCAGCATCGGGCTGCCGGCGCGGTTGGCGGTTGGCTACCTGGCGCAGCCGCCTGACGCAGCCGGCGTGCAAACCATTGTGCAGTTGAACGCCCACGCCTGGGCGGAGGTCTATTTTGCCGGCTACGGCTGGCTGGAGTTCGAGCCAACGTCCCCATTCCCGCTGCGCCAAACCGTCTCAGGGGGGATAGATGGCCCGCCTGAATTTGCGGACGACGCTGCGCCCATCAATGCGCCGCCGCTGCCCACGGCAGACAGGCGCATACCTTACGGGTGGTATGCCGCAGGGCTGTTGTTGTGCCTGCTGCTGGCAGCGTTTTGGGCGCGGCGGCGGGCAGTCGCGCCGCTGGACGGCGTGCAATCGGCTTATGCGCGGCTGCAGGGGCAGGCGCAAAAGCTGGGGCTGCCCCTGCCCGACAGCCAGACGCCGTTGGAGTTTGCCGCCGCCTTCACGGCGCATGTAGCCCAACTTTCCATCTGGTTGCCGCTGCGCGCGGGCGGTTCGCGCCAGACGCATTGGCGAGAAATGGTTAAAATGGGCGCAACTCGCCTGGCGGAACTGTTTATGCGCCGGCAGTATGCGCCCCCGCCCGCGCGGGCTGCGGCTGACGCGGCTGCGCCCGGCGTGTGGCGAGAAACGCGGCGATCCCTATGGCTGCTGCGATTATTCAAACGAAAGAAGAGGACCAACCAATAACGATGCCGCTGACATTCACGACCCCATTTCGGATACGCTTTTACGAGTGCGACGCCTATGGCCATCTAAACCACGCCACTTATTTGCGCTATATGCAGGAGGCGGCTTTCGATGCCTCAGCCGCCGCCGGCTACGACATGGATTATTACGCGCAGGTGGGGCAGCAGTGGTTGATCCGTGAAACGCAGATCACCTATTTGCAGCCGGCGCGGCACCAACAGTCGGTAGAGGTGACTACCTGGGTGGGCGACTTCCGGCGGGTGCGGTCGCGCCGCATGTACGAAATACGGCTGGCGGGCACGGATCGGCTGGTGGCGCAGGGGCATACGGATTGGGTCTACGTTAATTCAGCCAGTTTTCGCCCGGTGATTGTGCCAGACGAGATGATCCGCACGTTTATGCCAGAGGGGGTATCCCACCTGGGGGAGAAACGGGACCCGTTTCCCCTGCCGCCGCCCGCGCCGCCGGGGGTGTTCCGGCTGCGGCAGCGGGTGTTGTGGCGCGACCTGGACCCGGCGCAGCACGTGAATAATGCGAATTACGTGGCGTTTACGGAAGATGCCGGCATTCAAATCCTGTTCGCTTACGGCTGGTCCCCAGAGCGCATGACGGCAGCCGGTTTCGGCATCGTCGCCCGCGAATACCGCATTGAATATTTGCTGCCGGCGCGGCTCAACGATGATCTGGAAATCGCCACCTGGATTTCGGACGTGCGGCGCGCGTCGGCAGTACGCCATTACACCATCACCCGCGTCGCAGATAATGTCCTGCTGGCGCGAGCGCGAGCCTTATGGGTATGGATTGACCTGAAAACGGGCCAACCCATACGCATCCCACCCCCATTTGCCGCCGACTTTGCCGCCAACGTAGCCGAAGGTACAGTTTGAGCAGATCCAAAATCTGCTATCCTCTATTTCTCCGCGCCTTCTGCGTTTCCGCGTGAACCTGCGTTAAAGCCAACATTTGTCATCCAGATTGGTGACATTAGTCGGGTTGCCGCACCATGTAGATTTACATACAATTTCAACGGTTTATGCAAATTTCTTAGAGAGGCTGCATGATGGTTACTGACGCCATAACAAAAAACTGGTTGTCCCTGTCGGAGGCGGCGGCGCGCCTGGGCGTGCATCCCGCCACGCTGCGCCGTTGGGCAGATCAGGCGGAATTTCCGGTGATGCTGACGCCAGGGGGGCATCGCCGCTTTGCCCTGTCGGACATTGACCATTTCATTGCGCCGCAGCGGCAGGTGGCGCGCGCCCCATCCAGCCTGGAGCATGTGCTGGCGGAGAAGGCGCTGAGCCACACGCGCAGCGAAATTATGGGCTTGCACGGGGCGCAGTGGCTGACTACCGCTGACGAACAAGACCGCGAGCGCAAACGGCTGTTGGGCCGGCGCTTGATGGGGCTGCTGCTGCAATATGTGTCTATCGAAAACGGAGATAATGCCGGCAGCGCCAGCATCCTGGCAGAAGTGCGCGCCGTAGCCGATGAATATGCGCATAACGCGCTGAGTTCGGGCCTGCCGTTGACGGCAGCCTTGCAAGCCACCATGTTCTTCCGCGAAGCGTTAATGGAAGTAGCCATTGATCTACCCGATCACGTCAAGGTACATCCGGACACACGCAAGAAGTTGCTGCGCCGCATCAATGCCGTGCTCAACGTCATTCAACTGGCTATGGCTGAGGCGTACACCTGATTTCAAGACTCAACAGATCCAAAATCTGCCACGAATGACACGAATTTTACGAATTAGATGCCTTTATTCGTGTAATTCGTGAAATTCGTGGCGAAAATCTGGATCTACTTAGACTGGCTCAATCTTGAAGATTGAGCCAGTCTACACCAACTAATCTCCAGGCAATCCCAAAGGAAACCCGATGTCCTCCAACCTCCTCCCTTTGATGTCGCTGGCGCCAGCCCTGATCATGCTGGTGTTCACGGCGTTTGTGTTGCAGCGCTTTCTCACCCGCCGCAAACTCAGCTTCCTGTTTTGGGCCATTGGGTTAGCCCTGTTTAGCGCCGGCAGTTTCGCCGGGGCTTACCTGACCCTGGCCTGGAACGAATGGGCGTTCTTCACCTGGTATTTCTGCGGCGCCGTGCTGAATGCGGCCTGGATTGGGCATGGCACGGTCTATCTGCTTTTCCGCAAGAAATGGGTACATACGGCGACGGCGGCGCTGATTGTGAGCAGCCTGGGGGCGCTGGCGCTAATGCTGCAAGTGATGCCCCGTCTGGATGCTTCCCAATTTACGACGACGCTGCCTATCAGCGAACAGTACCGCGCGATCATGCCGGCAATTGACGACGGCGCCCTCATTCGCCTGACCACCCCCTTCTTTAACATCTACGGCTTGATAACGCTCGTAGGCGGCGCTTTGTGGTCTGCCTACCTGTTTTGGCGCAAGCGCGTCTTGCCCAACCGCGTCATTGCCAACGTCCTCATTGCCACAGGCGCGCTCTCCGTCGCCCTCACCAGCACACTCACCCGATTTGGCAATGGCTCCCTGCTCTATGTGGGCGAACTGGCCGCCGCCACCCTGATGTTTGCCGGCTTCCTGACGGCAGCCCGCCCCGAAACCCGCGCCAAAGCTACCCGCCCGGCGCGCGCCCGCGTTTGAGGCCCCTATGTGTCGCAATATCAAGAAACTGCGTTACCCCGATCGCCCGCCCACAGACGCCGAACTACACGAAGCTGCCCTGCAATTTGTGCGCAAAATAAGCGGCTACCGCGCTCCTTCCCGCGCCAACCAGGCAGCTTTTGACCAGGCTGTCGCCGACGTCGCCGCGGCGGCGCACAGCCTGTTTCACCGTCTGGCTCCCGCAACGGGGACCGTGGATGAACCCGCCTCCCCCACCAGCTAACCTGGACGATCTTTCCCGAAGATGGCGCGCCCTGGCCCGTGAGTTGGGCTTGAGCGCCGCGCAGGCGGAGCCGTTGCTCGCCGGCTTAAGCGCGCATTATCGGGGCCGTCCCTACCATAATCTGGCCCACATCCTCAGCCTGCTGCATCTGGCAGATCGTTTTGTCGCTCAGGCGCGCGACTTCACCGCTCTGCGCCTGGCTATCTGGTATCACGACCTCATCTACGATCCCGCCGCCAGCGACAACGAGAGCCGCAGCGCCGCTTACATGCGCGCCGCCTTAGAGAATCTGGTCCCTCCGCAAACCCTGGCCCGCGCCGCCGCCTGGATAGAAGCCACCACCCACCGCGCTCCCGCGAACGATCCCGACGCCCGTCTGCTGCAAGACCTGGACCTCTCTATCCTGGCGGATTCGCCAGACAGTTACAGGCGCTATCAGCAAGCCATTCGCCAGGAATACGCCCATGTCCCGGACGCCATCTACCGTCTGGGGCGGCGGCAAGTGCTGCAAAACTTCCTGGCTCGCGAGCGTATTTTTCTCACCGACGCCCTCGCCCCCTTGGAAACCGCCGCGCGCCAAAACCTCCAGGCAGAGCTAGACGAATTATTCCCCTGACAGGCTATCGGCAGAGCCACTAATTAACTGTCCGTAAATAACCTGGCGATTGGGGCTTGTAGTAACCGCTTTAGCGGTTTGGGCGGCTAAAGCCGTCACGACGAACTTATTTCTGGACAATGAATA
>CAYQYJ010000179.1:0-7388 GCA_964421605.1 uncultured Ardenticatenaceae bacterium
CGCCTGGAAGCAACCCTTTATCGCGCGATTCCTGCCGGCACGATTGTCGTTATTCTCAACGCTACCCCCCTCTGGACCGAAGTGACCTGGCAGGACGGCGATCAGACGTGGCGCGGTTGGGTGCCAGCGAGTTGGGTAGGTACGGCTGTTCCCGGAGTTCCCTAAAGAGTGGCTGATGACGATTGACAGCGCCATGACACGGTTGGTACAACGAAAAGTGTGCCTGTTAGGGGATTTTGCCGTAGGTAAAACCAGCCTGGTGCGTCGCTTTGTCGAGGGACGGTTCGATGACCGCTACTTCAGCACAATTGGCGTCAAAATTTCGCGCAAGATGGTGATGTATGACCAGCGACCGTACAGTTTACTCATCTGGGATCTGGCTGATGGTGAAACGTATCGTACAGGCGACGCCTATTTGCGCGGCGCAGCCGGCGCGTTGGTGGTTTGCGATCTGACTCGCCGGCAGAGTTTGCCCTCGTTGATTGGTTATATGACTCATATCCGCCAGGTTAATCCAGGCGTGGTAGCCGTGATGGTAGCCAATAAGAGTGATCTGGCGGCGCAGCAGGCTATAGAGCTGGCAGAATTGCAGACTTTGTCGGGTGAACTGGCGGCTCCTTGCGTGATGACCAGCGCCAAGACGGGCGCCGGGGTTGAATACGCCTTTATTACGCTGGTGCAGTTGATTGAAGCCAAAGCATGAAAAACCCATCATTGGATAACGAACCTTTGCCTGCCGCGGCGCGGGTCGCTGAGTTGCTGCTGCGCGCACACAACTTTGGCTACCTGGTGACGGGTCCCGATTTGGTAGTGCAGCAGGTGTCGCCCACCTGCGGCGACTTGTTGCCTGGCGCAGACAGACAACAACCGTTGGGCAAACCGCTGACAGAGCTATTGTTTGAACTGGTGGGGCAAGAGGGGGTGTTGCAAGATATTTTAGGGGGCCGGCTGCCTGAGTTCTGGTTAGAACAAGTAAACTGGGAACGCGCTGATGGCTCGACGCGGTATATGCGGTTTCAGGTTGCGCCATATATGCCGGCAGATCCCTCTGCCGGCTTGATCGTCATAATCGAAGATACCACCCGTCTGGATATGGCAGAACAGGCGCTGGTACAGGATCGGAATGAACTGCGCCTGTTGCAGCATACGCTTTCGCAGATCAATGAACAGCTAAGAAAGACCAATCAATTCAAATCGCTTTTTCTTTCCATGGCCGCCCATGACATGCGTGCCCCGCTGACCGTAATTCAGGGGTATGCCGAGTTGATGAGCGGGGATGAAGACGCAGACCTGCCCGACGATCACCGAGATTTTTTGCGCATAGTCAGCAACCAGGTAGACTGGCTAAACCAGTTGATTGCTGATGTATTGGACCTGGATCGTATTGAACAGGGCAAGCTGATACTGGACCTGGAAGAGTGCGCTTTAACGGATTTAGTTGCTCCCAGCGTGGAAATGCACCGGCTGACGGCGCAACAGCGCGGCCTGACGCTAAAGGCTGATTACGGGGATGAGAACATTCGCCTGCGCCTTGATGCGCAGCGCTGCCGGCAAATTGTGAACAACTTGCTCTCTAACGCCATCAAGTTTTGCCGCCGCGGCGACACAATCGCGCTGTCTACGCGGCGAGAAAATAGCAGCGCCGTTTTGATCGTAGCCGATACCGGCCCAGGTATGACACTAGAGCAGGCGGAGCGGGCGTTTGAGATTTACTATCGCGCAGAGGAAGTGCAGCGGCGGGGCGTACAGGGGGCCGGGTTGGGACTTTTTATCGTCAAGAACCTGGTGGAAGCGCATGGGGGTCAGGTGTCGGTTACCAGCTCCCCCGGCGCAGGCGCGCGTTTTGAGGTCAGGCTGCCCCTCTCCACATAAGCAGCCGCCAGCCGGTTGAGAAGTTATTCTACCAGATATAAATCTTTGCCCGCTAACAGGTCGCTGGCGAGAAAGAAAAGAAAGGTAGCATACAGCAGCAAAATGGCTGGAGCCAGAGCCTGGGCATCCTGGAAAAATCCAGCAATGGTGGCGTCCAGCACAGCGCGAAACGGCCAGAAAAGCACGTTGACCAGTTGGCTTACAGCGTCTGCGCCGCTGCTGTGCAACCAGTTAGCGCCGCGTTGGAAGAAATCTACCAGATTGAAGGTGCCCCGTACCAGCAGCCAGTTAGCCATGCCGGCAAACCGGTCTCCCAGCCAGTTTGAAATATTTGCGCCGTAGCTTTGCAGAAAGAGCAGTGCCAGCAAAACGCCAAACAAAATGGAACGAGACCAGCCCACAGCCACAAAATCAGAAGCATGCAGGGCCACCACGGCTATCAGTAAATTAAGCGCCAGCCACAGCGGGGGTATTTCCAGAACGCGCCCGGCAGTCAATTCTGTGCCGCCGAACTGCCATACTAGCAGCGCCAGGATGATCTGCACCAGCGTGGCAAACAGGAGCGAACTACCTACAACGGCTGTGAGATATTCTACGCGGCTGGGCAAACGAGCCATCAGCGTATAGCTCTCCGCGCGGTTGGCACGGGCGGCGTTGGATAACGTAACCAGGAAAGTAAATCCGCCGCCAAATGCGCCCAGCACCAGAATGAAATAATCTACGTCCGGCGTGCGCTGTCCGGGGGAGAACAGCACAATGTAATACGCCAGCGCGCCGAGCAGAAAAATCAGCCCGGTCAGTGAAAACAGTAGACTGCGCAGCAGATAGCGGCTGAGAGTTAGAATGCGCTGGATCATTGCACCGCCTCCGCGTAGATTTCAGCCAGGGTTACACGACGCTGGTCTACCTGAACGATATCGTAGCCAACTCCCAGTAAGATACTCATAACGTGGCGGCGCATCCGGATGGCGTCATTATTTAATACCAACTGCATTCCGTCCACTTCGATGTCCTCGTGTAGACTTTGTAGCAGCGGGCGCAGGGGAGTCAGGTCTTGGGTCGTGCAAATAATGGTGTGCGGTTTTTCCGCCAGGGCTGCTTCCATGCTGTTTTTGTAATGGATTTGTCCCTGGTTGAGGATAATCAGGTGGCTGCAAACGGCGGTTACTTCGTGTAGCTGGTGGGAGCTGAGGACAATGGTCTTGCCTGAATCGCGTAAGGCGCGAATGTGATCTTGTATGTCTTGCTGCCCTTCGGGGTCCAGTCCATTAGAGGGTTCATCGAGCAGCAGCAAGGGGGGATCGCCTATTAAGGCTTGCGCCAGCCCTAGCCGCTGCCGCATTCCTTTAGAGCAGTCTTTTATGCGTTTGTTGGCTGCGCCCAGCAGGTTTACCTGCTCCAGGCTGCGCTGGATGGTGCGTTCGGCGTTGGCGCGGGGAATGTTGCACACGCCCGTCATCAAGCGTAAATAGTCGCTTACGCGCATCTTGTTGGGGTATAGCAATCGCTCTGGCTTATAGCCAATGGCTGGCCAATTACCGCTGATGGGGGTAATGCTGCCGGCATCTGGCTGCAAAAAGCCAGCCATCAGCTTGAACAGTGTGGTCTTGCCGGCTCCATTGGGGCCCAAGACCCCCAGCACTTCACCTGGCCGTACTTGCAGCGATACCTGATTGAGAGCCGTCAGCGTGTAGTACCGCTTTGTCACGTTCTTGAGTTCGATCACAATCTTTTCCGCACGTCACTATTCATTAATTTATCTTGCCGGGCTAAGAAATCCAACTGCGCCAGGCAGGCAGCTTTCTTAACCATAATTATCATTCTGAGCGCACGTTAGTTTACCACAGCCGCCCACCGTGACAACGGCGGTTCGCCGCCAACTTCGTTCCTGGCTATACTTGCGTGAACATCAAGAAACGCACGTGGAGGTGCAGAATCGCTGAAAAATCATATTCCCCATTGCCTGTTCGCCTGCGGACAGCAACCCTGATCTACAACCCTCTGGCGGGGCCGTCTGAATTGATGGATACGCTGCAGCAAGTGGCTGCCACATGGCAGGCTGCGGGTTGGGAGCTGTCTGTGCGTTCGACGCACTACGCGGGTCATGCGCGCCGCCTGGCGCGCGCCGCGGCGCTGCAAGGGGAACATCTGGTGTTTGCCGCGGGCGGCGATGGCACGCTTAGCGAAGTAGCCGATGGCCTGGTGGACAGCAATACTATTTTGGCTCCCTTGCCGGCAGGCACTGGCAATTCCTTAGCCAAAGAGCTGCACATGCCCCGCCCGTCGCCGCTAAACCCCAATCGTTTGCTGGAAGCTGCCGCCAGCCTGGCGGCGGGTATGGTGCATCGTATTGATGTGGGGTTGTGTAGCCAGGGGCATCACTGGCTGCTGTGGGCGGGCGTGGGCGTAGACAGCTATCTGGTGGATAACATGGAGCCGCGCTCCAAATTGGTGAAGCGGCTGGGGCCGGTGGGGTATGTGGGGCAGGCGCTGCTCACGGCGCCTGGTTATCCGGCGACACGTATTCGGGTGACAGTGGATGGGCACAGCGTGGAAGATGACTTCTGGATGGTGACGATCAGCAACTGCCGTCGCTACGGAGGCGGTGAACTGCTGTTGAACCCGCGCGGCAAACTGGATGATGGCTGGTTTGAAGTGTGGCTGTTCCGTGGCCATGGCCTGCCCACGATGTTGTCCATGCTGCGGCAGATACGGAATGGGCAGCACCTGGATCATCCACAGGTGACGATGCTGCCAGGCAAGCGAATACAGATAGAGGCAGAACGCTCGCTGGCTTTCCATACTGATGGCGATCCGGCGGGAAAGATTCCGTTTGATGCCGGCATCAAACCCCGCGCTCTCCGTTTGTTAGTTCCAGACACGGCTCCCCCGGGCTTGTTTGTGCATCGGGGGGAGCCGCTTTAAGGTGAAGTGGTAGAATCATTGATCCAACCGCTGCACGTTGGCGTCCGGCGTGGCGTTAGCGTCTGGCGGCGCCGTGCGGTACGCTGTGAGGGGGCGGATGGCCTGGGCGCTGGCTTGCCAGTTTGCCGTCCATGACCAATCCCCATTGCTGCTGACGTAACCGCAGCCAGGCACGTATAGGTTAGATAAGCCGGCAAGGCCCTGGCTGGTGGTGGGCGAGGTGAAGGTTCCTGTGGCGTAATGGGGACCGGTGAAAGTGAACTCGTCGTTGTTGATGGGCGTTGTGTTCTGGGTGACGACGTAGTAGCCTGGGCAGCCCTGGACGGTAAAGTAAGTGGCAAAATCCAGCACGCTCTGGCGGTCGTTGCTGACGAAAAAGTCGTGACCGAAGTTCGTTGCCAGCCAGTAACCCGGTTGAGGACCAGTCGCCACGGGCGTAGCTGTGGGCGTGGGCGTAGGGGGCAGCGGGGCTTTGAAGAATGCCGGCAAATTTGCCTTAATGGGGCCAGGCGTTGGCGACGGTGTGGGCGTCAAGGTTGGCGTGGGGGTGGGTTGTGGTTCTGCCGTGCAGGCGGGGAAGGTATAAGCGCCCACATAAGTTCCCCAGCGCCCGTTGCTGTCTCCCGTGTTTTTGCTGTACTGCCCCAGGTACCAGAAAGTTAGCCCATCCGGAGCAATAGTCAGGCCTGTGTAATCACCCCAGCGCCGCGGTGCGCTATCAAAGGCGGTATAGCTGATCTCGCCCGCTTTTTGTTCGATTTCTGGTTTAAGATATCCTGGCGCATCCTCTGCTTTTCGCCCAGTTAACCAGATAGCCGGATACATGTCGCTGCTGGACTTCGTGTAGCCAATAACCATGTCGTCACAGTGATTTACAGCCAGATTGGGAAAGGTGCGATAAACGCCGTCGCTGGCCCACACGCCAGCATTGGTCACGGCGCCGCTGCTCAACTGGATTTGCGCCCAGCGCACGCAGTTCACTGAACCCGCGCCTGGGTTGCAGGCGATGGTGCTGGCTGTCCAACCGTATCCGTTGCGATACTCAAAATCCAGCGGGCGCCAGTCGTTGCCCGTGATGGCGCTGCCGCCCAACTGGGGCCAATTCAGGGGAAAGCCTCCTGTGACGCCCGTGGCGGCATTCATGTTAATCGTACTGACGACGTTGACGTTGGGGGTAGGGTTGGCAAAGGGGTTGAGCCAGGAGAGCAGTTGGTGTTGGCTGCCGTCGTCGTCGTCGGGCAGCGCCAGGAAGTAATGGGGCCCGCTGGTAGGCCAGGTTCCCTGGTCATAGCCGTGCAAATTTAGAGGGAACGGCGTGAAGCTGTCCCCTACGCTGCGTTCCACGATATTGGCGGCCTGTCCGGCATACATCTGCGATTTGTTCATGGCCCAAACGCGGCTTTCTACGTAGGCGATGCTGAAAGCAGCGCCTGTGGTAAACATATTGCCGCCCATATAGATGGCGTCGCGGCCAATGCCGGCATGAGGAAAATCCATCCACACCCCGTCCACATCCGAACCATCCATGGGAAAAGCGTAAAGATTCCAACTCCCTGTGGGATCGTTGGTGGCTGATACGCCCACGCAGTAGTGCGAGCCGCCGGAAACCGCGCCCGTAACTGGGTTGGCGCGCAGGCGATCAATGGCTATGAAGAAGCGATCCGCCGCTTCATCATAAAGTACATTGGGATCAAACAGGCTGGAGCGTATTGTCGGCGTATCATCGGCGCTATTACAGCCAGCTACGCCGTTGAACAGATTAGAAAAGGTGCGCGGAGCGGTTAAAACAGCGCCGTTCGTGTCATAAATCTGAAAAGCCACGTTCACCACGGCGATAACGTGGTCAGGCCCCACAGCCAGTTCCGGGTCAGGCGGGACGGTGCCGCCGCTGCCGCCGCAGCACTCCGTATAATCCAGGCTGTCGAATTCAACGCCAGGCGTCAGCGCCGTCGGGCCGGCAATGGCTTGCTGAATGCGGTCGCCTGGCGACAAATTGTGCGCTGCTTCTTGCTTCGCCCGAATTTCGTTTTCGCTCAACGTGCTGTCTACACCTTCCAGATCAACGCCGCCGCTGATCCAGCGATCGTAAAGGGTGTTAGGATCGGGTGTATTCGGGCCTAGTTCAGCCAGATTGACTGTGACAGGGCTGACAGGGGGATAAACGATTACGGGCGGCAAATGGCTGTCGCTGCTAATGCTGCTGCCCCCATTGAGCCCCAGCGCCAACTGCACAGCCTGGTCGCGGGCGACGCCTTCTGGCGTTGGTCTGGACTGACGCAGCAAAAGTGCGCTCCCGCCCATTAACAATATGAAGAGCAGACCGATACGGACCACAACACGGACGCCAGGGCGACCTGTACTGCTGTGGGTCGGCGCGTGGGACATTTTTCTTTCAGGCATTTTCTTACTCCGATTACGTGCCCTAACGCGCACGCACTCATACCATTTTGCTTTAATGAGCTGTCTACCAAACTTGTTTTGACGGGTGAGGAGTCGGGCATCCTCAGACGTCCGACGTTCGCATCCTTCGGTAAACTCAGGACAGGTTCCTTCGGTAAACTCAGGACAGGTTCCTTCGGTGAACTCAGGAC
>CAYQYJ010000180.1:0-7377 GCA_964421605.1 uncultured Ardenticatenaceae bacterium
GCGCAAGCAGATGTTGGTGGAATTATTGGCGGAATTGGCGCAGCCTGCCGGCATCCTGGAACGCTCCGACGTATCTATACGAAAGAAAGAAGGGCTGTCGCCCGTCAGCGGACACCTGTGGGGGGAAGCCCCACCCGACCTGTTGACCGTGCAAGAGAATGGGCGCGCCTTCCAGGTGAATTTGCGCCAGGGGCATAAGACGGGACTCTACCTGGACCAGCGAGACAACCGCGCCCTGGTGGGTCAGCCCCGTTTCGTCGCCGGGCAGGACGTTTTGAACGTCTTCAGCTACACGGGCGGCTTTGCCGTCTATGCGGCGGCGGCGGGGGCGCGGGCTATCACCAACGTGGACAGTTCGGTGGACGCGCTGCGCCTGGCGGAAGCCAACGCGCAGCTTAACGCCGTGGGGCGGGACAACGATGAATATATCGCGGGGGACGCTTTTCAGGTGCTGCGGCATTATCGAGATACGGGGCGGCAGTTCGACGTGGTTATTCTGGACCCGCCCAAGTTCGCCCAGAGCCAGCGGGACGTGGAGCGGGCGTGCCGCGGCTACAAAGACTTAAACTGGCTGGGCCTGCGGCTGCTGCGTCCGGGGGGGCTGCTGGCAACGTTTTCCTGTTCGGGTCTGGTGACGGCGGATCTGTTCCAGAAGGTGTTGTTTGGGGCGGCGGTGGATGCCGGCAGGGATGCCCAAATCCTATACCACCTGGGGCAGGCGCCAGATCATCCGATTGCCCTCACCTTTCCGGAGTCGGCGTATTTGAAAGGGTTCTTGTGCCGCGTGTGGTAACTGCTCTTTCAGAACAGAAATCAGGATGTCGCAGATTTCGCAGAGCCATTCCGCGCAATCTTGAAGGTGTGTGTCAATTCTTAGCTTTCCCTCTATACTTCTGCCGCTATGCGACTAAAACGATTGCAATTACAGGGGTATAAGACGTTTGCCGGCAAGCAGGAGTTTGTGTTTGATGCCGGCATTACGGCCATCGTGGGGCCCAATGGCAGCGGCAAGAGCAACATTGCCGACGCCCTGCGCTGGGTGTTGGGGGAGCAAAGTTATGGGGCGCTGCGGGGCAAAAAGACGGTGGACATGATTTTTGCCGGCAGCCAGGCGCGAGCGCGGGCGGGCATGGCGCAGGCGATTCTGACGCTGGACAATGACGATGGCTGGCTGCCGATTGAGTTCGCCGAAGTGGAGATTGGCCGCCGCGCTTATCGTTCTGGCGAGAATGAGTACCTGCTCAATGGGCAAAAGGTGCGCCTGCGCGACGTGACTGACTTGCTGGCCACCAGCGGCCTGGCGGAGCGGAACTACACCATCATTGGGCAGGGGTTGATTGACCGGGCGTTGTCGCTGCGGGCGGAAGAAAGGCGGGCGTTGTTTGAGGAAGCTGCCGGCATCAACCATTACAAAACCCGCCGCGCCGAAACCTTGCGCCGCCTGCAAGAGACGCAGCATAACCTGGAGCGCATTCACGACATCCTCTCCGAAATTCGCCCGCGGCTGGCGGCCCTGAAACGACAGGCGGGACGCGCGCAAAACTATGAACAGGTTGCCGCTGATCTGCACCATCTACTGCGGCTGCAATATGGGTATCAATGGCAAAAAGCGCGCGCCGAAATGCGCCGTCGCCGCCAACAGGCGCACAGCACGGAAGCGACCTGGCGTGACAGCCGGCTCAAACTCCAGGAACAGCAAGAGCGCCTGGAAAAAGAAAAACAGCGCATCTTGCAGTTACAGATGAAAGAGCGCGAACTGCAGCGCCAGCGGGACAGCGTGCGCGAAAAACTGGAAAAGGCGCAGCGACAGGCGGCTATCTTACAGGAACGGCAAAGCGCCACGCAGCGCCAGTTGGCGGAGATCGCCGCCGAAATCCCCATCACCCAGGAGCGCCTGCTGCAAGCACAAACAGAGCTGAGTCTGGCAGTAACCGACCTGGACGCAGCGCGGGCGCAGTTGACCAGCCAACAAGCGGAAATGGCTGCCTTTAACAACTCCTTCCAGGCGCAGCAGGCCGAAATCCGCCAACTGCAAAAAACAAGCCAGCAGCTAGATGACGAACACCGCGCCAGCCAGAACACGCTGGCGCAGCTCAAAGGGCAGTTAACCCAACTGCAAGAAAGGCGGCAAGAGAAAAGCGGGGAAACGGTGGATGAGGCCCGGCTGGAAGCGGCAGCCGGCGACATCAGCCGCCGCCAGGCGCACGTGCAGGAGCTAAACGAACAACTGGCGCAAACGCAGCAGGCGTTACAGGCGCGGCAGCAGCAGCGGCGCGGCCTGACGCAATCGCTGAAGGAAGCGCGGCGGCAGGCGCAGCAGTTGGCGCAGGAGATTAACGCCCAACAAAAAGAAATGGCCCGCCTGGAAGCCCGCGCCGATTTGTTAGACCAGTTGCGCCAAAAGGAGCTGCGGGTAAACCCCCAGGCGGCGCTATTGGGGCGGCTGGCGAGCGTGTTGACCATTCCCGAAGCATATCAAGCGGCTCTCGAAGCCGCCTTGCAGCAGCGGTTATCTACGCTCATTGCGGCAGATACAGCCAGCCTGTGGGCGTTGGTGGGGCAGCAAGAGCAGGCGCTGGCGGTCGTTTCGCAGACGGATGCACAGCCGCCGCCTGCCCTCCCCCTGCCAGCGCCGCAACTGGTGGGATGGGCCAGCGATCTGGTGGGTTACCCGCCAGAATTTGAACGAGCGGCGCGGCTGCTATTAGGGCGGCTATTGTTGGTCAAAGATAGGGAAACGGCGTATGAGGTGGGGCGGAAAATGCCGGCAGGCTGCCTGACGGTCACGCTAGATGGTCTGGTGGTGCATCCTGGCGGGCTGGTGGAAGTGCGCGGCGGCAACGGACAGGATAGCATTCTGGCGCGGGAAGCCGCCTGGCGGACGGCTACGGCGGCGGCGCAAAGCCAACGGGAAAAGGTGCAGACGCTGCTGCATACTGCCAACGTCTACGACGAGCAAATCCAGACACAACAAACGGCTATTGACGCCGCCGAACGCGGCGAACAACGCCTGGAGCGCGAACGGCAAAATCTGGCGGAAAAAGCGGCGAAAGCGCAGAATAACCTGGAGCGCGCGCAGCAGCAAATTGCCTTCTGGCAGCGGCAGCGGGAGAACCAGGCCAGAGATCAGCAGCGGCTGCAAACCCGTCTGGCGGAAATAGAGCAGCAGATCAGCCAACATGAGGGGCAGGTGGGGCAGTTGGCGCAGGCGGCAGCGGCGGCCCAGGCGCGGCTGCAAACGCTGCCCATTGCGGAACTGAAGCAAGAGCGGCAGAACTGGCAGCAGCGGATTGAGGCATCGCGTACAATTACGGCAGGGCGGCAGGCGGTGGTGGACAGTCGCCGCGCCACGTTGAAGCAGGTGGAGGATTTGCTGCGCCGCCAGGAAAGCCGCTGCGACGCCTGGCAGCAGGAGTTGAGCCAGCTTGACCTGACGGAAATGGCAGGCGACCTGAAGCAGCAGCAGGCGGAACTGGCGCAGTTGGACGCCGCGCTGACGCCAATCCAGCTTAATCTGCAAGCAGGGCAGCAGAAGCTGGCGGGGTGGGAACGGGAGTATGCCGGCATGCAAAAAATCGCCCACGAAGAAGAAACCCGCCATACGCAAACCCAGATTAGCCTGAGCCAGCAGGAAAATTATCTGGAAGGGTTGAAGGAGCGGATTAAGAGCGACCTGGGGCTGGTGGCGCTGCCCTACGACGAGGATGAAGTGGGCCAATCCCCGCTGCCGCTGACGGAAATTGTGGAGCAGCTTCCGCTGGTGACGGAACTGCCGGCAGACGTAGAAGAAGATATTCAGAAATGTCGGGCGCAGTTGCGGCGCATGGGGGCCATCAACCCGGACGCCCCCGCCGAATATGAAGAAACGCAGCAGCGGTATGATTTTCTGACGCAGCAGGTGGAAGACCTGACCAAAACCGAACAGCAGTTGCGCCGCATTGTGGCTGAACTGGACGAATTGACGTCAGAGGCGTTTGGCGAAACGGTTAAGAAGGTGGATGCCGTCTTTGGGCAGATGTTCAGGCAGCTTTTCGGCGGTGGCTCAGCCACGTTGGTCTTGACCGACCCGGACGACCTGACCATCAGCGGCGTAGACATTATGGCGCGGCTGCCTAGCCGGCGGGAACAGGGCTTGGGGCTGCTCTCTGGCGGGGAGCGCTCGCTGACGGCAACGGCGCTTATTTTTGCCCTGTTGAAGGTGTCGCCCACGCCGTTCTGCGTACTGGATGAAGTGGACGCCATGCTGGACGAAGCGAACGTGAATCGCTTCGTGACTGCCCTGCGCGACTTGAGCGCCAATACGCAGTTTATTGTGATCACGCACAACCGGGGGACGGTACAGGCGGCGCAAACGGTTTATGGCATCAGCATGGGCGCAGACAGCGCCAGCCGCGTCATCTCCCTCAAGCCGGAAGCGTATTTATAGGGAGGAGACTGCGCCAGTCTTATTCAATGTCATTCCAAGCCCTGAGCCTGTCGAAAAGAGCGAGGAATCCCTAAGGCGCTGGCAGACCAGGCTGAGAGGGATTCCTCAGGCTACCGCCTTCGGAATGACAAAGTGACGGGGGAGACTGGCGCAGTCTGGAATTCACCTAGCCAGAAGGCGTATTGGTCGCCGCGGGGGCCGGCGTACTGACAGGCGTGGCGGCGGGCAGGGTTGCCGGCAGCGGCGTTTGCGGCACTTCTGTGGGCGCCACCAGGTATTTCGCATCTAGCGAAGGCTGGGTGGGCACGCGACCGCGCCACCGTTCCAGGGTCTCTGAATTGATGCGCTGCCCGTCCAACCAGTTGGTCAGATATTGCTGTTTGGCGTTATCCAGGGCGCTTTCGGTCAAGGGACGCATCTCCCGCCCGCTGACCATAATAATATGGTAGGAGGACGTGGTCTGCTGTTCTTCCCCTTCACCGGTGGTGGTCGTCTGGGTGATCACGTTGCTAGACGTACCGATTTCCAGAGCCAGCGCCGCCAGGGAGACGTTGTCGCCCAGAGAGGAACTGATGCGTTCACTGTTTGACCAGAGCAGTTCACGGGCGATGGCTGTGGTTTCCGCTTCGGGATCAGGCGGGGTGCTGCGAATTTGATTCCAGACGTTTAGGTAGGAATCAGCCTGAATCTGGCTCAACACCTGCTCCCCTTCGGTGGGGGTATCGGTGGTGATGACGTAGATACTGGCTTGTAGTTCCTCTGCCGGCAGTTCCGCCGCCTCCGCCAGCGCTTCCGTGAGCCGCTCCCGATAAAGCTGCGCTTCTACCACCTGGCGGAATATTTCTTCGCTACCGCCTAACCGGCGCAGCGAGCGCATAGTCGCCGTAAACTGCTCATCAAACGCCGCCTGCGATACAGGCGTGCTGGTGGGGGACGGCGTTTGCGTCGCGGCAGGAACCAGGGTGGGGAGGGGCGTTTGCGTGGGCAGCACTTCGGTGATCACAGCCGTGGGAATGGGCGTCAGCGACGGCGTGGGCACGATGGTCTCGGTAGCTGTGGGCAGCGGCGTAGGCAAAGCCCCGTCGTAGAAGTTGTACTGCTCCTCAATCGCCTTTTGCACGTCCGCCGCGCTGACTTCAATGCCCCGTTCAACGGCGGCGTCGCGGATCAGCCGTTCATCTACCATGCTGTTCAACACCAACAGGCCCAGTTGTTCTGGGTCTAGCAGCAACTGCATTTGCTGGCCCAACAACTGCTGCACCAGACCCACGTTGCCGTCAGTCGTCTCGTAAAACTCTTCGATGGTAGAAATGAACTGGGCGCGCTGGTAGCGGACGCGGCGCTGCCATTCGCGGGTGGAAATCTCTTGCCCATTTACAATAGCGACAGGCTGGGTTGGCTTGATCACAAACTCATTGACTATGGCTATGATCAGCACAACCGCAATTAAGCCTAACACGCCGCCGACAGCCAGCAGCACCTGCCGTCTGCCTTCCGCCTCGCGCTGGAGCCGGCGTTCTTCGCGGCGGTTCAAAGGTCTTTGTGGTTCGGGATTGTCAGGTTTCTTGCTCATGAACGATGTACTTCTCAACTCCTTCAAAAAGACGTAGGTTGGGCATCCTTGCCCGCCCCCTTTTATCTTGCGGGCTTATTTTGGTCAGGCGCGGACTGGCAACCAGTTGGCAACGAGGGAAAATAATACCACATCTTCTTTTTTACACAACAGTGGGATGAAGAAATGAAGAATGTAACACCGGTCAAGTGAGCTGCCCATTTCACTAACTTATTCTGCACCGCTTCAGGCAACAGTTCCAAAGATAGCGCCAACGACAGCCGTAGCGGCCATCGCCAACGCTCCCCAAAGAGTCACGCGACCCGCACCGATAAAAACCTTTGCGCCCCCAGCTCGCGCAGCCAATCCGCCTAAAAGTGCCAGAAACAGGAGAGATCCCCCGGCCACAATGGGAATGATAAGCGTTGATGGGCTGACTAAAGCCAGGATGAGCGGCAAGGCTGCCCCCACAGCAAAGGTAACGGCAGAGGCCACAGCTGCCTGGATCGGGCGAGCCGTATGGATTTCGGTCAATCCCAATTCCTCACGGGCATGGGCGGCCAGAGCATCATGAGCCATTAACTGCCTGGAAACTTCCTGGGCAAGAGATGGTTCCAACCCTCTACGGACGTATATGTCCGCAAGCTCTTTGAACTCAAACGCTTCATCTGTCTTGAGTTCATAACGCTCCCGCTCTAAATCTGCCTTCTCCGTGTCAGCCTGGGAACTAACGGACACGTACTCACCCGCCGCCATGGACATTGCCCCAGCTACAAGACCTGCCATTCCAGCTATCAATACATCGCCACGCGCCGCAGTGGCCGCGGCTACACCTACTACCAGGCTTGCAGTAGAAACAATTCCATCGTTCGCGCCCAACACAGATGCTCGTAACCAACCAATTCGCTCAGCGTAGTGTCGTTCCAAATGTTTACCCACCTTCAACTCCTTTTGCCAGACCCTTAAAACTATGCGAATGTCTAACCACCTGACGCTATACTCACCTTGCTCCGCCGCTTGAGCGTCCATCGAACGGCGTGTGCGCGTCTGTTGGCGCGTTCATGCAGCAATGGCGGTTGGTGGCATATACTGGTCAGGAAGCCTTACGCCAATCATACGGCAGCAATTCACCGATGGTCAGGATGACGTTCTCGCCCACCATGACTTCTGTGTTTAGATTGTCGTCATGCACCTGGCTGATGAATTCGCGGCAACGGCCACACGGTGGCAGAATGCGCCCATCCCAATTGACGGCAATCATCTTGAGAACCCGACTTTCACCCGCCGTGATCATGGCCGCGGCCGCTGCGTGTTCGGCGCAGAACCCCATGGAGCAAGCGGTGTCAATACAGACGCCCGTATACACTGCGCCGCTTTCCGCCAGCAAAGCAGCCCCCAC
>CAYQYJ010000181.1:0-7371 GCA_964421605.1 uncultured Ardenticatenaceae bacterium
GATGCTGCAAGAGCATGATACGGTCGAAGCGATTGGCTGCCAGTTCCAGGTCGTGCGTGGCGACCATGACGGTGACGCGCCGCTGCCGCAGTTCGTCCATGATTTGCAGAATATCTTCCTGGGAGGCGACATCCAGCCCAGTCAATGGCTCGTCCATAAGCATCAGTTCCGCTTCCTGGGCCAGGGCGCGGGCAATGAAAACTCGCTGCTGCTGTCCCCCAGAAAGCGCGCCGATTTGTTGCCGGGCAAAGCCGCTCATGCCGACCACGTCCAGGCATTGGTGAATGAATGCCCAATCGGAGGCTTTGGGGCGGCGGAAGAAGCCGATGCGACCAATGCGCCCCATCATGACCACGTCGGCTACGTTGACGGGGAAGCGCCAATCTACCTGGGTGCGCTGCGGTACATAGGCGATACAGATGTGGCGACCGGGGAGAGATCCGGCTATTTTTACGCTGCCCTGGATGGGTTTGAGAATGCCGGCAATCACCTGAAACAACGTGCTTTTGCCGGCTCCATTTGGTCCCACAACGGCTACCCTTTCCCCCACCGTCAGGGTAAAGGAGATGTTTTCCAGCGCCGCCTCACCGCCGTTATAAGAAAAGCTGAGACGATCTACTTGCAGCAGGGGTAAATCAGGCTGATGGTCAATTTTGTGCTGGCGAATTTCGCGTAACATGGTTATGGCTTTTTTTCGGGTAAACCAGACTCTCCCATGGGAACCAGGCAACCGATGCAACCGCAAGGCGCCTGGCTCATTGGAGAGCCTGTACAATTTGGGTCACATTATACCGCATAAAGTCGAGATAGCTTGCCGCCGGACCGCCTTCATCGCTGAGAGAGCCTGTGTAGATGGAGACGATTTGGGCGCCCGTATCCTGGGCAATTTGGGCGGCAATAGCGGGGTTAACGGTGGTTCCCACAAAAATGGCCGGAACCTGGCGCGCGGCAATAGCCTGCTGCAACTGCGCCACTTCTCTGGCTGAGGGAGCGGCGGTCGTGCTGAAGGCGGGGACGACAGCGCCTATCAGTTCAAAACCGTACTGGCGGGCAAAATACTCCAAGGCGTCGTGGTCGGTGACCAGGATGCGGCGCGCTGGCGGTATCTGGGCCACTTCTGCCTGAATCCATTCGTCTAGCTCGTGCAGTTGCGTCTGGTAAGCGGCAGCCTGGGCGGCGTAGTTGCCGGCGTGGGCCGCATCCAGATCCGCCAGCGCCTGGGCTATATTTTGGGACCAGATGACCACGTTGTCTGGATCAAACCAGACGTGCGGGTCCAGGCCGTCATGTTCGTGATCTTCATCCTCGTGGATTGCCGCGCTTTCCTGTTCCGCTGCGGCGGCGTCCATTTCCAGGGGGGTGATGCCATCAGAAACGACGACGATGCGGGCGGCGCTGCCGGCATTGGCAATCAAATCATCCAGGAAACCTTCAAAATCCAGGCCATTGACGAATACCACGTCCGCATTAGCCACGGCGGTTATGTCCTGGGCGACGGGTTGGTAGTTGTGGGGATCGCTGCCAATGGGGATGAGAACAGATAGATTTACGTGGTCGCCGCCTATTTGCTGCACGACATCGCCAATGAGGGGGGACGTGGCGACCACATTGAGTTTGCCCGATGGGTTGGCATTGTCGCCGCGGGCGCAGCCCGTCAGGGCCGCCAAAACAAGCATAGAAATGATAAAATAGAAGCGATGATGGTTCATGGGTATGCCTTTGCCAATGGGTGGCTGCAGCGCATTTGCCTGGTTTTGAAGTGGCAATTGCCGTAAAGAAAATGAAAACCATTATCATTTGGATGCAAAAAAAGAAAGTTAGCCAGGGGCCGTCTGGCACAAAGGGCACAAGCCGAAAAATTGTAGCCAGTGCGTCTGAATGTCGTAGCCGCTGGATTGGCTGACGCGCTGCATGAGCGGCTCCAGGTTGTCGCCGCTGAAGTATTCGGTGCGACCGCAATGCCGGCAGATTAACAAATGTTGATGTCCACTCACCGCCGCCACATACGCATGGCAGCCGTCTGGCTGGTGTACGCGCTGGATCAGGCCCGCTTCCTCCAGTTTTTCCAGCGAGCGATAGACAGTCGTCAAGCCCAGGCGAGGGTAGGCGCTCCGCGCCAGGTCGTAAATCTCGGTGGGAGCCAGCGCTCGTTCAGCCTCGACCAGCACGGTTACCACTGCGCGCAGCGGGTGCGTCAGGCGATACCCTTGATCGTCAAGCATTTGCAGCCAGGTGTGCGTTGTCATGCTCATTGTGCTAAACTGATAATGATAAACATTTTCAATAAGTGATGACATTATAAGCGTAAGGTTGGCAAATGTCAAAACCGTCGGGTTGGCCCCGCGCCATTCTGCACGTGGATATGGACGCTTTTTACGTCAACGTGCATTTGTTGGATCATCCAGAAGACGCCGCCTTGCCCCTGGTGGTGGGCGGGCGACCGCAGCAGCGGGGCGTGGTGGCTTCGGCAAGCTACGAAGCGCGCGCTTTGGGGATTCGTTCGGCTATGCCCACCAGCCAGGCTATCCAGCTTTGCCCGGAGTTGAAGATTGTGGGCGTAAACCGCCAGCGGGTGCAGGAATGCTCGCACCAGATTATGCTTATTCTGGCGGAGTATGGGCCGCTGGAGCAGGTGAGCGTAGACGAGGCATATATTGATCTGAGCCAACAGGTTGCGCCTGTGCGCCTCAGCGATACGATTCGGCAGCGGGTGAAGTTGGAGACGGGATTGCCGGCATCCGTTGGCCTGGCGACCAGCAAACTGGTGGCGAAAGTCGCCTCTGAGCAGGACAAACCCGAGGGACGCACGATCGTTTTGCCAGGAACCGAAGCCGCTTTTCTGGCGACTTTGCCTGTGCGCGTGATCTGGGGCATTGGGCCGCGTACCGCCGAGCGGCTGGCGCAGTTGGGCATTGCCACCTGCGGTCAACTGGCGCAGGCTGACCTGACTATTGTGCGCGCGGCTGTGGGCCATCACGCTGAGGAATTGCAAGCGCGGGCGGAAGGGATTGACCAGCGCGCTGTGGTTTCCGCACGGGGCCCAGCCCGATCGATCAGCGCGGAGCGCACATTTGACCAGGATATGCGGGCGGCGTTGTTTTTACAGGAGCAGCTACAGTTGATGTGCGCTCAGGTGGGCGAATCGCTGCGCCAGGAAGGGTTAGCGGCGCACACAGTGGTGGTCAAGTTTCGTTGGCCTGACTTTACGACGTTTACGCGGCAGAAGACGGTTCATGCCGGCATTACGTCTGATGCCGACATTTACAGCCTGGCGCGCGCCATCTGGCAGGAGCATTGGCCCCCAGGCCAGCCGGTGCGGCTGCTGGGCGTGGCTGTCACCAAACTGGCTCCGCCAGCCTTGCAGCAGATGGCGTTTGAGTTTTAAGTGACTGTGTTTAGAAGTTCAACGTCTCCGCAGAAGTTGAACTTCTTGATGGAGCTTATTTGTGAACGTAACCGATACTCCTTTCTTGGAAGTGGCGCGCGCCCTGGCGCGTGATTTTGTGGTGCGCGCCGATGAGGCTGACCGGCAGGGGCGATTGCCGGCAGAAGACGTGGCGGCGCTGCGACAGTCTGGCTATCTAACCCTGAGCATTCCCCGCGCCTATAGCGGGCAGGGATTGTCCCTGGCGGACTGTCTGGCGGCGCAGTTGGAACTGGCGCAGGGCAGCCCCTCATCGGCGCTGGTAGCGGGCATGCAACTGCACATTTTTGGGCATGAACGGGAAGTGCGCGCCTGGGATGAAGCTGTCTTTGCCCAATTTTGCCAGGCAGCCGTGAGCGCAGGCGCTTTGTTTAACTCCGTCGCCAGCGAGCCGGCTCTGGGCAGCCCGTCGCGCGGCGGCGCATTCCAGACGCACGCTGACTTGACGCCTGATGGGGCTAACTGGATAGTCAACGGCCATAAAACCTGGACGACAGGCGGTCGCCATTTGACGCATATGCTGGTGCGGTTAAGCGTACAGGGCGGCAATGGCGTCATGCTGATTCCCCAGGGCTTGCCGGGGATTGAATGGCAAGAGACGTGGAGCGAGTCGCTCAGCCTGCGCGCCAGCGACAGCCACGACGTTTATTTTCATGACGTTTTGCTGCCTTATGAGAACCTGATTCAGCAAGGAGAGCGGTCGCAGCCCAATGTCTGGTTTCCTATGGTGATGTCTGCCATTTACCTGGGGGCGGCGCTGGCGGCGCGCAGCGCCGTCATCCAGTTTGCACTGGAGCGTACGCCGACAGCTTTAGGACAGCCCATTGCCACGCTGCCCAAAATTCAGCGACAAATAGGGGATATGGACCTGGGGCTGCAAGCGGCGCGGGCGCTGTTGTTTGAGGTGGCGCGGGAGTGGCGCGGCAGGGATGAGGATAGAGCGGCGATGATGCCTCGCCTGGCGGCGGCGAAGTTGATGGTGAATGAGATGGCGAATAAAGCGACGGAGAAGGCGTTGCAAATTGCGGGCGGCGCCAGCATCACCCGCGCGCTGCCGTTGGAACGATATTTCCGCGACGTGCGCGCCGGGTCCATGCAGCCGCCGGCGGGGGATACGGCGTTGGAAATGATTGGGCGGGCGGCAATTGGCGGGGAGGGGATGGTGAATGGGTGAATTGGGGAACGGTTAACCAGGGGGTACCAGGCGCGAGACGGGAGCAGTCTCCAAGAGTGCTCCAGTCTGGTTGGGGCGTTCTTAATCCAGGCTGACAGGCAGAGGCTCCAACTGGGCGGGACCAATGCGCCCTGTATCCCGCGCCCAGCCCAGCACGTCAATACGCAGCAGGACGATGACGGCGGCAGCCAATCCTGCCGTAGCCAGGGCAAAGATCAGGCTATAACTCAACCCTGGCTGCTGCGTGACAGCCAGGAATATGTCCCGCAGCAAGCCCCCCAAAAAGGTGCCGCTGCCCTTGCACACCAGTTCTACGACGGTCCACATGCCTAAATAAGCGCCGGCTTCGCGGGGCGTGGTCATCACAGCCATTAAATTCAAGCCGCCAAATGTATAGACGCCAAAACCAGCGCCAAACAGAGCCAGGGCTGCTTCTACCAGGCGAATCTGCGCCGTAAAAGCCGCCAGGGCTAACAGCCCCATGCCTGCCGTCATGACTGCCAGACCGCCAGCGGCAATGGATGTGTGCCGCTCAGGTGGGCGACTACGCCAGATAAGGGCGCTGCCAATGAGGGTGATGACCGTCATCCCCAGCCAGATGCGGTTGAAATCGGTGGCTTGCCCCACGCTCAGGTCAAACACGTCTCGCCCGTAAGCCTCCAGGATGGCGTCTTGGGACCAGGCTGCCAGCGCTGCCAGGGAAAAGAAAATGAGGAAGCGGCGGGTGCGCAGGTCCTGCCAGACCTTCTTGAAGGTGATGGTGAAGTTGGCGTGGGCGTTGGCTGCAGGCGTAGGCTGGCTTTCCCCCACCTGTCTCTTCTCAACGCCTACAATGGACGCAAACCAGAAGAACGCGCCAATAGCGGCGGTAACCAGCACCATTTGCTCAAATGTCGCCAGGTCAAAGGTCTCCATCCAACGGCTGTAGATAAAGGCGGAAATGGGGAAGAAGACGATCAGGACTGTCTGCACAATGCTGATGGACAGCCCTTGTTTTTCCAGGGGAGCGGTGTCGCGCACCAGCGCCAGGTAGGTGGAGCCGCTGAGCAGCGTGCCCATGCCGTAGATGAGGAAGCAGCCTACAGCCAACGCCCAACCTAGCCAGTCGCCGGGATTGCCGGCAAAACGGTACATACTTAATCCCAGCAATGGCAGCGCCAGGACAATCATTAGCCTGCCCAACCAGATGTAGGGAGTGCGTCGCAGTCCCCACAGAGGACGGGAATCGGAGCGAAAACCCGCCCAAATGCTCAAAGGGGACAGGAAGTAGCGCAAAGCCAGCAGCAAACCAACGCCGCCTGCCGGGGCGTGGAAGTCGGCAATCATCACCTGATTCCATACGCTGGCTACCAGGATGTCTACCATAGCCGAACCAATGTGAAAACTGCTCAAACGCAGCGTTAAGGGCAGACTGAAACGAGGTTCATTCATGCTGATACTTTCGAGATATGCCTTCGAAAAATAGGACGCTGATTAACGCAGAAATAAGATGCTGATGGGCGCGGATGAAGGCTAAGTAATCGTCTAAAAACAACTTCCCGTTTTTGGCTCGTAGTAACCGCTTTAGCGGTCTGGACGGCTAAAGCCGTCACTACGAACTGATTTCTGGATGGTCACTAAGCATCAATCTGCGAAATCCTGATTATTTTCATCCATGATGGCGCGTTGTAGTCCATGTTGTCTCCTGCTAAATCGTATCAAACCTGAGACGGTTTGCAAAGCCATCGGCTAACTCGACCACGGCGCCATGGGGATGTACCCAGCCCAGGTGAATGTGTTGGTGCGTTTTTTGCTGCCAGTAATCGGCAGTCCAGGCGCACCAGCCATAGGCGGGCGGCGCAACTGAAGGAGGCGGGGGCTCCCATTGCAACCAGAGAACGGCATGGGGTTGGTTTGCTGCCCAGCGTCCAATGCGCTGCCGCAGCGACGTTCCTTTGTCCGGCAGGTAGGTGGTCATGTAGGTGTTGTAAATAACTACAGGATGCTGCGGTTGGCGGCTGGAGACGTGATGGGTCAGAAAATCTTCCACTTCTTGTGGCAGCGCCAACTTTTCCAGTTGAAATGTTTCGCTGAAGGCGCGCCGGGCGGCAATGGCTTCGCGCAGCCGCTGCAAGCGGGGAACGTGGTCAGCCCAGACGTAGGACATCAAGGTTAATTCATCGGCGGGGGTGCGCAAATAGAATGGGAACAGGTCGCCGCCAAGCCGGCTGAGGATGCGGGGCAGCGGCGGCAAGGTCGCGGGCAGCCCATGATGGCGGGCGTGCACCTGAACGTGAAACTGCTCCGGCTGACCCTCACCCAGATCGAGCAGGGGGTGATGAGTGCCGGCATCCACCAGCCGAAAATGCCGCTTATCCGCCAATAAGTTCAAACCCGCGCTGGCGCCCAGGTCCACCAAATGCACCGCCGCCCAACCGGTTAGATGCAGCGGTAGCAGCCAGGCCAGGCCGCGCCCGGTTTCGTTGGTTTGCACATTGGCTGTCTGGATGAATGGCGTCCAGGCGTCGCAACGAGCCAGAATGACCCGGCGCAGCGCCGCTTCCAGCCCTGGCGCAGCGGCGTCGCCGCCCACAGTGGGGTAGAAAGCCGCCAATGGCTGCGCGGTTGGCTCGCCAGCCAAAACATCGCGGTGCAGGGCGGCAGCCAGTACGTTAGTGACTTCAAAGGGATTTCGATGGGCGCTGGCTTGCTGCAGCCAGGCTACCAGCGGGTCGGTTTCCGCCTCTGCCGCTTCCAACCAACCCGCCACAATGCCAAAATAGCGCGCATAGAG
>CAYQYJ010000182.1:0-2204 GCA_964421605.1 uncultured Ardenticatenaceae bacterium
CCAGGGCGACCCTCCCCCACCTTCTGCCCCGAAATAGCTACCACAGGCACGATTCCGCGCGAAGAACTGCTGATAAAGGCTTCGTCCAACTGTGAAATGCCGGCAGCATTCACCGCCGCCAACGCCACAGGCAAACCCGACTCAACCGCTAACTGTAGCACAACCTTGCGCGTGATCCCCTCCAGCACGCCAGCGCCCGCCGTATACAGGCAGCCGCCCTGCACCGCATAAAAGTTGCTGCTGCTGCCTTCCAGAATATTCCCCTCCTCATTGACCAATAAATGCTCATAAGCCTCAGGATGGCCCAGAGGATAAGGGCGGCGCGTCAGCACAAAGCTGGCTGTCTTCACCAGCGGGTTCTCCCGTTTCAAATGCGGCGCAAGCTGCACCCGCACCCCTTGTTCATAACAGGCGTCTGGCACAGGCGTAAACGGCGTCAGCGCCATCAACACGCGGCTGTCGCTGCCCAGGGCAGTCGCCGCCGCCGCCAGCACGTCAAAACGCACGCGAGCGTCGGGCAAAGGGTAAGCGTGGCAAACCTGGTGCAGCGCCTGGCAAAAGGCCTCCCGATCCAGGCGATACGTCCAGCCCAGCAGCCGCATAGATTGTTCCGTGCGGTCAAGATGGTAATCGAGATGCAGAAATTTATCATGCTCAAACGTGCGCAGCGCCGAATACACGCCTAAAGGCAGGTTGTCAAACACCTCATACACAGAAGTCGCCCCAACGGGCCAGGGGAGCGGCTGCGGCCCCGCTGGCGTCACCGCAAAAAGCTGTAAATCGTTCATAACTCCTTTCCTGCATCCGGCGGGCGCGCTATATCGGCGGCGCGCCGCTGCGCCAACTGCTGCCGCAGTTGCAAATGAGTCTGGCGGTCGAGCGGATAGCGCCAGGCAGTGAGAATAGCCACCACGAGACAAAATGCCGGCACGACGCTCACCAACCAACGCAGCGCCAACAATGCCGCCGCTGGTTGCTCCGACGTCATTAAACCGCCCGCGCCGGCCACAAAACCCGTTGCTTTTAACACCAACCCCACCAACAAAATAGACCCGGTGCCCGTCAACTTGCGCAAAAAAACCAGGTAGCCAAAGTAAACGCCTTCCCGCCGCTGCCCCGTCGCCAGTTCATCCGCTTCGATCACATCCGCCACAATGGCCCAGGGAACCGCATTCGCCGCCCCATACCCCAATCCAGCAAAAATAGCCGCCGCCAGCATGTAATTCTGCCCCCCTGGCGGCGCCTGGCTAATCAGGATCAGCACCACGATCCAGAGCAACCCACAACCCACGTACGTCAACCGCTTGCCAAAACGATGCATCAGCTTGACCACCAGCGGCATCGTCAGCAGCGCCAGCGCCAGCATTACGCCCAAAATGACGCTATCAAAACCCGCATCCACGCGCACGTAAAACACCAAAAACCAGACAAAAACGGACGCCACCACGTCCACCGCCGCAAAGCTTGCCAGATAAATAATCGCCGCATAGCGAAAAGAGATGTTGGCAAAAACTTCGCGGGCGTTGCGCAGCAAATTAGCTGAACTTGTAACCGGCGGCGCATCAGGCTCCTTGATCGTGGCAAACAGCAGCAAGGGCGGAATAATCAACGTCACCCCCCACAACGCCCCCGAAACAGCATACCCCGCCGCCAGACTGCCGCCAAACCAGCCGGCAAAAACGGATTCAGCCAGCAGCTTGAAGCCGGCGGCGGTAGCCAGCGAGGCGAAGATAGAGACGCCCATGCGCCAACCCGCCAACGTGCTGCGCTCGTCGTAGTCGGGCGTCAGGGCGGGCGCTAAAGCGGAATACGGTACGTTGATCAACGTATACAGGGTGTCAAACAGGATAAAAATGAGGCCGTAATAAATAGCCAGCGCCAGCAGGTTGTCAATAGGCGGTACGCTAAACATCAGGAAAAAGCAAACGCCAAACGGCGCCGCCGTAAACAGCAAAAAGGGCCGGCGTCGCCCCCAGCGCGTATGCAAGCGATCGCTCAAAATGCCAATTAACGGGTCGTTGATGGCGTCCCACAACTTCCCCACCGCCACCACCACGCTGGCGACGCCAATATCCACGCCCACCACGTTCGCCAGGAAGAAAAGCCAGAACAGGTTGCGGGCAGTGGTTGCCGCCGAAGTCCCCCAATCACCCAGCCCATAAACCAGTTTGACGCGCAGGGGCAGAATGCCGGCAGGCAGCGCA
>CAYQYJ010000182.1:2304-7352 GCA_964421605.1 uncultured Ardenticatenaceae bacterium
CCGCTGCGTCTGCAGCGACCGCTGCGGCTCGCAAATGCGCGGCTGCTTCTGGCAGTCGTCCCTGCCGAAACAGGCGTAAACCTGCCTGACGTAAACTTTGGGGGTCAGATTCGGGAAGTTCCACAGCGCCCACCGGTCAGCTGCGGTTAGAAGGTAATATCCAGAATGCCTTCCGCAATCTGGCGCAAGCGGTGCACGTCCAGATCGGACAGCCGCATGGCTGTTTCAATGTAGCTGCGATTGATCGGCTCCACCACAAAAGAACGCATTTCCGGCGGCAGGTCGGCGAAGCGCTGCTGCATCTTCTGTTCCGCCTCATGCTCTGCCAACGGTCCCCGCTGCTGATCCATGAAGTAATCCAGCGGCACGCCCAAATACTTGCCCATGCGTTCCAGGGCAAACAGCGGTATAGGCATTTCCCCTGATTCGTAGGCGGCAATTGTGCCGGCATCCACCTTCACATCCTGCGCCACTTCCTCGTGCGTCCGCCCGGCTTGCACCCGCGCCTGCCGCAGCAGCCCGCCCACCACGCGGCAGCGCAGTTGCAGCAAATCCCCATAATCCACCTTGTGCGGGCGGCTCATCGTCTCCATTCCCCAAAAGTGCGCCAGCGGCACTTTCAAATACATGGCTAACACCTCAATCTCCGGCAGAGACAAAACCCGATCCCCCATCTCTGCGCTGGCAAAATCCCTGGCGTCCATCCCCAAAACGCGGGCGCAATCCTGCACAGACCGTCCGGCGTAAAGACGGGCGTCCTTGATCAGCAGCCCCAAAATTTTGGCCCGTGTCTTCTCTAACTCATTCATGGCGTCTCTCTTCCTGGGCAGATTACTCCAGCAGACATAAGATGAAACCGATCTTAGCATAAAACAAGACGGACGCAATAACTACACCTTCATTTCCATTCGTGACAAATATCACTAACGACAGATGACAACCGCGACTACCTTTCGCCGTACCCCACCCGTTATAGTGTGACTATGGATGCCCGGACTGCCTCCCCGGTTTTCCGCGCATCCATCTGCACAACCAGGGGGCCATCACAGCCAATCTCTCCCCTCCCCTGACCACAGTCACTTTTGTTCACCCATCACTTACTCAGACGCTTGCTTCTCTGGCGAAGAGGAGCGTCTACCACAAAAGATGAACAGTTGCATTACAGTTCATCTGCCATGGAGGGAACAATATGGAGTGGCAACCAATCAGCAAAACCCCCACCGCCTGGAAAGTTCAACCCTATCTCACCGATTACGAAGAAATTCGCTCAACCTTCTCCTGGGCAACCATTCAGCGGGAATTACAGCCGCCTGCCGGCATTGGGCTAAACATAGCGCACATTGCCGTTGACCGTCACGCCAACGGCCCGCGACGCAGCCAGGTTGCCCTGCGCTGGCTGGGCAAAGACGGCGAAAGCCAGGATTTCACCTATGGCGACCTGCAAATCCAGAGCAACCGCTTCGCCAACGTGCTGCGCCATTTTGGCGTCGGTCCCGGCGAACGAGTTTTCGTCCTGGCTGGGCGCATCCCCGCCTTGTACATTGCCGCCCTCGGCGCCTGGAAAAACCGCAGCGTCTTTTGCCCGCTCTTCTCTGCCTTTGGTCCTGAGCCTATTTTGCAGCGCATGCAGCGCGGCAACGCCAAACTGCTCGTCACCACCCAATGGCAGTTTGCCCGCAAGATAGCCTTACAGCGGCACCAACTGCCGCAGTTGCAAACCATCTTTTTAACGGATGTAGATGAAGATGTAGACCGTGACGTACTCTCCCTGCCCAAATGGATGGCCCAGGTTGGCGACGACTTCGCCATTCCTTACACCGATCCCGAAGACATGGCCATTCTACACTTCACCAGCGGCACCACTGGCATGCCCAAAGGAGCCATCCACGTCCACAACGCCATCTACACCCACTACATGACAGCGAAGTATGCCCTGGACTTGCACCCCGAAGACATCTACTGGTGCACCGCCGACCCGGGTTGGGTCACAGGCACTTCCTACGGCCTCATTGCTCCCCTGGCGCACGGCGTCACCAACATCGTAGACGAAGCCGAATTCGACGCCCTGCGTTGGTATCAGATTTTGCAAGATCACCAGGTTACCGTCTGGTACACTGCGCCCACCGCCATCCGCCGCCTGATGCGGCTGGCAGACTTACAGCCGCGCCAGGCATATGATCTCAGCCACTTGCGGCTGGTGCACAGCGTAGGCGAACCGCTGAATCCCGAAGCGGTCGTCTGGGGCAAAGAGGCTCTAGGGTTGCCCATCCATGATAACTGGTGGCAGACCGAAACCGGCGGCATCATGATCGCCAACTATGCCGCCATGCCCATTCGTCCCGGCTCCATGGGCCGCCCCCTGCCCGGCGTAGAAGCCGCCATCGTGCGCCGTCTGGGCGAAGGTCGCCTGGAACTGGTAAACAAACCGCGTGTAGACGGCGATCTGGCTCTGCGGCCAGGCTGGCCCGGCATGTTCCGCGGTTATCTGCACGATGAAGAACGTTATCAAAAATGCTTTGTCGGCGGCTGGTACATCACTGGCGACCTGGCCATGCAAGATGAAGATGGCTACTTCTGGTTTGTGGGCCGCGCCGACGACATCATTAAAACGGCCGGGCACATGGTTGGTCCCTTTGAAGTTGAGAGCGCCCTGATCGAACATCCGGCGGTAGCCGAAGCTGGCGTTATTGGCAAACCCAACGAAATCATTGGCGAACTGGTCAAGGCTTTTGTCTCGCTCAAGCCAGGCTACCAGCCTAGCGAAAAACTACGCCTGGAACTTCTCGGGTTTGCCCGCACGCGGCTGGGTTCAGCCGTGGCGCCCAAAGAAATCGAATTCCAGGACAACCTGCCCAAAACCCGCAGCGGCAAAATCATGCGGCGGCTGTTGAAGGCGCGTGAACTGGGGCTGCCGGAAGGGGATATTTCTACATTGGAGGCAGACTGATGATAAAAGACACCACATTGATGGCTGAAGCGGTCCCCCTGGTGGATCGCGCCCATGGACACCATTTACTGCGGCAGATGCTGCGCATTCGCCGCCTGGAAGAAAAATCTGCGGAACTGTACAGCAGCATGAAAATTCGCGGCTTCCTGCACCTGTATGTTGGCGAGGAAGCGGTTGCGGTAGGCGTGGCCGAAGCTTTGACGCCTGAGGATAGCATCGTCGCTACCTATCGTGAGCATGGGCAGGCGTTGGCTCGCGGCATGTCTATGGCATCCATCCTGGCTGAAATGTATGGCAAAGTAGAAGGATGCGCCCGCGGTCGCGGCGGCTCCATGCACCTGTTCGATAAAGAACTCCGCTTCTTTGGCGGCAACGCCATTGTCGGCGGTGGACTGCCGCTGGCCCTGGGCCTGGCGCTGGCTGACAAAATGATGGATCGCCCCCACGTCACCTGCTGCTTCTTCGGCGACGGCGCAGCGGCGGAAGGGGAGTTTCATGAATCGCTCAACCTGGCGGCGCTGTGGCAGTTGCCTGTGCTATTCATCTGCGAGAACAACCAGTACGCCATGGGTACGGCGCTGCGTTACTCCCATGCCGAACCCAACCTGGCCCACAAAGCCTCCATCTATCCCATTGATGCTGCCCCGGTAGATGGCATGAACGTCCTGGAAGTGGAATCCATGGCCCGGTTCGCTGCCGGCCAGATTCGCGCCGGCAAAGGCCCGCAGTTCCTGGAATGTCGCACCTATCGCTTCCGCGCCCACTCCATGTTCGATGCCGAACTGTACCGCGAAAAGAACGAGGTAGAAACGTGGAAGCAGCGTGATCCCATCGTCCTGTTGCGCGAGCAACTGCGCCAACATGGGTTGTTAACGGATGCTGAATATGAAGAAATGACGCAGCAGGTGGAGCGGGAGTTGGACGCCGCCGTTGCTTTTGCCGAAGCCGGCGCCTGGGAACCAATCGAGGATCTGACCCGCTTCGTCTATTCTGAAGGAAGGGAAGCATGAACCCCGTAGCCACTTACGTCAAAACGAACGGTCATAAGGTGCAGCCCCAAACGCGCCCGATTACCTACCGCGAAGCCGTGCGCGAGGCGATCCGCGAAGCCATGCTGCGCGACGAGCGCGTGTTCCTCATGGGGGAAGACGTGGGGCGCTATGGCGGCTGCTTTGCTGTCAGTAAAGGGCTGTTGCAAGAATTTGGCCCGGAACGTATCCGCGACACGCCTTTGTCCGAATCCGCCTTCACAGGCGCGGGCATTGGCGCGGCTCTGGGGGGATTGCGCCCCATCGTGGAAATCATGACGGTCAACTTTAGCCTGTTGGCGGCTGACCAGATTTTGAACACCGCCGCCACGCTGCTGCACATGTCGGGCGGCTTGTTTAATGTGCCCCTGGTCATTCGCATGGCTACGGGCGGCAGTAAGCAGTTAGCCGCCCAGCACTCCCACAGCCTGGAAGGCTGGTATGCCCACATCCCTGGCTTGAAAGTGCTGACCCCCGCCACTGTCGAAGATGCGCGCGGCATGTTGTGGCCCGCGTTGCAAGACCCCGATCCGGTGCTCATCTTTGAGAACTCCTCGCTCTATAATGTGAAAGGGGAACTGCCTGTTACGCCAGAACCTGTAGACATTGACAAAGCCAGAGTGCGGCGCTCAGGCAGCGACCTCACTGTGATCACCTATGGCATCGGATTGTACAAGGCGCTGGAAGCCGCTGAAACGCTATCTGCTGAAGGAATCGAAGTAGAAGTGATTGACCTGCGCACGCTGCGCCCGCTGGATGATGACACCTATCTCCGCTCTGTGTTCAAGACGCACCGCGCCCTGATCGTAGATGAAGGCTGGCGCAGTGGCGGTATCTCGGCTGAATTGAGCGCCCGTATTACCGAGAGCGCTTTCTACGAACTGGACCTGCCCGTTGCTCGTCTGTGCGGCGTGGAAGCGCCAATGCCCTATGCGCGCCATCTGGAAGAGGCTGCTGTGCCCCAGGCGGCAGGCATTGTGTCCACGGTGCAGCAGATGGTGCGTGGCTAAAAAGGAGAGTAACTATTCAGCTTCAGGGTGGTGCAAGGCACTGGCCGAACGGTTTTGGCCTGT
>CAYQYJ010000183.1:0-5847 GCA_964421605.1 uncultured Ardenticatenaceae bacterium
TCGGGATAGGCGCTGATCAAAATGACGCGGGTGGCGGGGGACGCGCCTTTGATACGGCGCGTACAGCGTAAGCCATCTTCGCCTTCTTTCAACACGACATCCACCAGGGCCAGATCAGGCAGCAGCCGCTGCGCTATGCGCACCGCCGCCGCCATGTCACCCGCTTCATAGACGGTAGCCGACGGGCAAATGTTGCCAATCACGCGATGCAACTGCTGGCGGAAGCGCCCGTTATCATCCACCACCAAAATTGTCACAGGTTGGCGGCTGCTATCTTCGCCGATTTTGGCGGCAATGGAAATGTCGCCAGCCTGATTACCCAATATTTCGGGATGCTGCCGGATGGTATTGATGGCTTCCAGCCGGCTCTGCACCTTGAGATGGCGATAAATGCGGGTGAGGTGGTTCTCCACCGTCTTCACGCTCAACCCGGTAAGTTGGGCAATGCGTTGGTTGTCTTTACCCTCGCATAGGAAACGGAGCAACTCTTGTTGGCGCAAGGTGAGGGCAGATGATGGATTGTTCCGTCCGGAATTGACGAGCCTGGCGATTAAGGGCCCAGATATCCAACGTTCACCCGCCAGCACGCGCTCCACAGCCAGCTTCAAATCACGCAGGGGCTGATCTTTGAGGTGATACCCATTAACGCCAGCCCCCAACAGTCCTTGAACGTAGACGTCGTCGTCATAGGCGCTGACGACCAGAATCTTGAGTTGGGGGTATTGCTGGCGAATTTGCCGGATGGCCGTTATAGGCTCAAAGTCGGGCATGGTCACGTCAATGAGCAGACAGTCAGGCTGAAAATATTCCAGGGCAGCAAACAGTTCACTGCCATCGCCCACTTCAGCGATGACTTGCACATCAGCCAGGTCTTCAACGACTTTACGAATGCCGGCACGCACCACCGCATGATCATCAGCCAGCAAAACACTCAATAGTGACATAAGCGTATTATACCTGAGCCAACGGGATAAGGTGATAGGCTGGCAGAGATTCCCCGCCTGAGGGGATTAGGGGGATTTCCCCTAACAAGATAGGGGGAAAGGGAGTTGCCAGGCGCTGGCAACTCTGTTACCCTATTTTTGCGCACAAATTTGAGCGTTTTCCCAGGCAACTCCTTTCAAAACCTATGGAACCCCTGCTGCGCGCGATCAACCTGTCCAAAAGATTCGGCAACCTGCAAGCCATTCGCCAGGTCAGTTTTGACGTGCGCCCTGGGGAAGTCGTGGGACTTGCCGGCAACAGCGGTTCCGGCAAATCCGTGCTGGTCATGCTGCTGGCAGGCTTGTACACCCCCAACAGCGGCGACTTGTATTACGACGGGATGCGCTTGCGCTGGCCTTTCTCTGCCGGCAAATTAGGTATCGGCGTCATTCACCAAAAGCCCGAACTGGTAGACCCATGGGACGTGACCAGCAACATCTTTCTGGGGAATGAGATTGGTTGGCCCGCCAGCGCTACTGGCTGGAAAATCATCAACCGGCGCAAGATGATCCGCGAAGCCAGGCGCATCCTGACCCAACTGGATGTACCTGTCTCATCCCTACACCAATGCGTCTCCGACCTTTCCGCTGAAGAACGCCAGATGATTGCCATTGCCAGGGTGCTCACCTACCCGGTCAAACTGGTGATCATTGACGAACCCACCGTTCTGCTCAGCTACCCATACCAGCAACGGCTGCTAAACCTGGTAGAGCAGTGGCGACAGCGCCAGATAGCCGTCATTTTTAGCAGCAACAACCTGGACCACCTGTTCACCGTGAGCGACCGCATCATTACTTTGCAGCAAGGAGAAAAAGTCGCCGACCTGGCCACCGACCAGACCACGCGGGAGGAAGTCGTCTCGCTATTGGTAGGATACCAGGACGACTCGCGGGCCATCGTCAAAGCAGAAAGCTACTACCACTCTCACGAGCAAACGGAACGGCTGCATTACTACCAGATGCTGCTCGAAAAAGACCTGGCTGCCCAAGACACCCTGAATCAGCAGTTGATCGAACAGATGGCGGCCCAACTACGCAACCTGGATCAGGCTAACCTGGCCCTGCAAGAAGCGCAGCGCCGTCTGCTCACAGAGCGCGAAGAAGAGCGCAAACACCTGGCGCGAGAACTACACGACCAAATCATTCAAGACCTGCTTACCGTTAATTACCAACTCGAAGAGTTGGAAGGCGTCGCCTCCCCCCCTCTGCAAGAAGGGCTAGGCGAAACGCAGCAAAGAATCCGCGCCCTGGTAACGGCCATTCGCCGCATCTGCGGAACGCTGCGCCCGCCCACCATTGACAGCTTAGGCTTGGGAGCGGCGCTGCAATCCTACACACGAGATTGGTCAGAGCGCACAGGCATTGATCTGACGCTTGACCTGGACGCCCAACTCAGCCGCCTGCCCGAGTTGATCGAATTGTCTATTTTCCGCATTGTCCAGGAAGGGTTACAAAATGTGTGGAAACATTCGCACGCCGCGCACGTAGACATCACCCTGCAACACACTTCGCCACGCAGTTTGCTGGTTACCATCAGCGACGACGGTCTGGGACTGCCTGACGATTTTGATCTAACCAGTCTGTCCACTAATGGGCACTATGGCCTCCTGGGCATCAGCGAGCGCGTGGCGCTGCTGGGAGGCAAACTACGCCTACCTAAACAAAGTATAGGCGGCGCGATTTTGCAGATTGAAATCCCCCACCCCCGGGTAGAAATCAACCCGTCTGAAAGGAGGTGACAAAACAATCAGACAAAACATTCCCCTTTCACCTGACGCAACACTTCTTTTATAAAATCTCTGGAGGAGAAAACATGTCTCGCAAAACCTTTCGATTCACCATCTACTTGTTGGTCATAGCCGCTATGCTCTTGGGCATAGCCGCCTGCCAGCCTACCGAAACCACCACAACCGAAGAAGCAGCGCAGCCGACAGAAGCCGCCGCCGAGAGTGAACTGTCAGTCGGTATTGTGCTGCCCACCAGGGACGAACCCCGTTGGATACAAGATGAAACGCGCTTCCGCGAAGCCCTCACGGCTGCCGGCTACGAAGTTGAAATCCTCTTTAGCCAGGGGTCTTCCGCCCGGGAACAAGAAAACGTCGAAGCCTTGATCACCAAGGGCATTCAGGTTCTCATCATCTGCCCGCATGACGGCACTGCCGCCGCCGCCGCCGCCAATGCTGCCCGCGCTGCTGGCGTCAAAGTAATTTCCTACGACCGCCTCATTCGGGATACGGCAGCGGTAGACTACTACGTCACATTCGACAGCGTCGCTGTAGGCGCAGCGCAGGCGCAATATCTGGTAGATAACGCCACTGGCAGCGGCAATCCGCTGTACCTGTACGCGGGCGCATCTTCCGACAACAACGCTTTCCTCTTCTTCCAGGGCGCCTGGGAAGTCCTACAGCCTAAGATTGCTGATGGCACCTTCGTCATAAAGAATTCCGACGAAGCCATCGCCCTGCAAGACAAAGCCGAATTGACCCGCGACGAACAGTCTCAGATCATCGGTCAGATCAGCACCAACTGGGACTTCAACACCGCCAAGACGCTGGCAGAAGCCAACCTGACCGCCGCCGCCGCCGAGGACAAGGGTGTCGTCTTCATCCTGGCCCCGAATGACGGCACTGCCCGCGCCATCGCCGACGTTTTCGCCATTGACGCCGACGTGACCAGCTACTTTGTTACGGGTCAAGATGCCGAAAAGGCTTCGGTGCAATACATCATTGACGGCAAACAGTCTATGACCGTCTTGAAGGACGTGCGCACGCTGGTGGCAGACGCCATTAGCGCGGCTGTGGCTTACCTGGAAGGCAGCACGCCGCCGCAAACCAACACGTACAATAACGGCGTGATAGATGTTCCCGCCAAGCCCTCTGAGGTAATCTCTGTGGACGCGGCAAACGTGCAGTCAGCAATCATTGACTCTGGTTATTGGCCCGCCAGCGATTTCACTGGGCTACCATAATCTTAACCGCCTGGCTCTCGCCAGAAACCAGGTTTTCTCGGCAAAACCTGGTTTCTGGCTGAACTCGTAGCCAACTTCAGCGGGCAATTCTATAATTGTCCAGGATAAGCCCACACCTTATCTGATTCGCCATCAAGAAACCGGGTTTTGCCAGAGACCCGGTTTCTGCAAAATGGAGGTAAACGGCCCATGACGACTCCTATCCTGGAGATGCGGAACATCACCAAACAGTTTCCAGGCGTGAAAGCGTTGAACAACGTCAGCTTTCGCGTGGCTGAACGCGAAATTCACTGCCTGGTGGGTGAAAACGGCGCGGGAAAATCCACCTTAATGAAGGTGTTGAGCGGCGTTTATCCTTACGGCGACTATACCGGGGAAATTCTTTTTGGCGGGCAGGAGCAGCAGTTCAGAAGAATTAGCGACAGCGAAAAGGCCGGCATTGCCATCATCTATCAAGAATTAGCGCTCGTCCCCGAAATGACGGTTTATGAAAACATCTTCCTGGGCCATGAGGTGCGAAAAGGTTTTCGCGTAGATTGGAACGAAACGATCAAAAGAGCCAGTGAGATGCTAAAGAAAGTTCGGCTCAACGTCAACCCCGCCACCAGGGTCAGGGAGTTGAGCGTGGGCAAGCAGCAGTTGGTAGAAATCGCCAAAGCCCTGAGCCGCGATGTTAAACTACTGATCCTGGACGAGCCCACCTCCGCCTTGAATGAAGACGACAGTCAAAACCTGTTAGACCTGCTGCGCGAATTAAAGAATCAGGGCGTTACCTCCATCTTGATCTCGCACAAACTAAAAGAAGTCATTGAGATCGCCGACTCAGTTACCGTTCTGCGTGATGGGCAGACCATCTGTACCTTGTCGGCGCACGACGAAGAAGTGTCAGAAAATGTGCTGATCAAGCACATGGTCGGGAGAGAAATAGACAATATCTATCCCCGCAGAGAGCACAAACGGTCTGTCGAAGTGATGTTGGAAGTGCAACACTGGAACGCCTACAATCCGCATCTTGGCCGAAATATCTTGCAGGATGTCAACTTCAACGTCAAAAAGGGAGAGATTGTCGGTTTTGCCGGCCTGATGGGGTCAGGGCGCACGGAGTTGGCGTTGAGTATTTTCGGCAACCCTGAAGGCTATCGAATCAGCGGTGAAATGTTCGTCAAGGGCAAGAAGCGGTTTTTCCGGCACCCACAAAATGCCATCAAAGCGGGCGTCGCTTATGTAACCGAAGATCGCAAAGGGTCGGGTCTAATCCTGATTCAGGACGTCAAGCAAAATCTTACCCTGGCTAATTTGCGGGCTATCTCTCCACGCGGCATTGTTAACGACAACGCCGAAGTAAAAGTAGCGAATGAATACAAAATTTCTTTGAACATCAAAACGCCAACGGTGGAGCAACGGGTGGGCAATCTAAGCGGCGGCAACCAACAGAAAGTGTCTTTGGGCAAATGGTTGTTTGTGGGGCCTGACATATTGATTTTGGACGAACCCACGCGGGGTATTGATGTGGGCGCAAAATTTGAAATCTACACTATCATGAACCGGCTGGTGCAGCAAGGCATGAGCATCATTATGATCTCTTCGGAACTGCCTGAAGTATTGGGCATGAGCGATCGGGTGTACGTGGTTTCTGCCGGCAGAATCACAGGCGAACTACCCATCGAAGCCGCTACCCAGGAACAGATCATGCTGCTGGCTACTGCCAACTAAAGAAGATGAACCACAGTGCGCCAATGAGAATGGTCACAGATTTCGCAGATTTCCGCAGATTGGTTTTGTGGTCAGTGGGGCTACGCCCAAACTGCCCACTGACCACTCGCCACTGATCACTATTTTTAAGGAGGATTGAGATGGCGTCTAGGGCTGATGCGCCGGAAGCGGCACGCGCGTCGT
>CAYQYJ010000183.1:5947-7310 GCA_964421605.1 uncultured Ardenticatenaceae bacterium
AGGAGGATTGAGATGGCGTCTAGGGCTGATGCGCCGGAAGCGGCACGCGCGTCGTTTTTCGGCAACGCGCAGAAAGTGTTACGACAGAACATCCGCGAATACGGCATGTACATTGCCTTGTTCGTTATCATGGCAATCTTTACCATCACCACGGAAGGGATTTTCATTTCGCCGCGCAATCTGAGTAACCTGCTCAACCAGACGGGCTACATTGCCGTGTTAGCCGTGGGCATGACGCTCGTTATCGTCATCCGGCACATTGACCTGTCGGTTGGCTTCCTGGCCGGGTTCCTGGGGGCCATAGCCGCCATTGCCCTGGTATCCTGGAATCTGCCTGTCATCATTGTCATTCCGCTGGTGTTGGTATTGGGCACGGTGGCTGGATTGATTACGGCTTTTCCGGTGGCTCATTGGGGCATTCCCTCCTTTGTGGCTTCGCTGGCTGGCTGGTTGATTTATCGGGGGGCCATCCTGCTGGTAACAGTGAGCACAGGCACGATCATCATCTCCGACGCTGCCTTCAACGCCATTGGCAACGGCTATATTCCAGATATCCTCCCCGACAGCGGCATCTTGCCAGGACTGCATAAAATAACGCTGCTCCTGGGCATACTGGCGGTCGCCTTCTTTGTCATGAGCGAAATCAAAAGCCGCCGCACCAAGCAGGCCTATGACTTTGAAGTGCTGCCCATGGATATTTTTATCCTGAAGCTGGCATTTGTGGCTGTTTTGATTGTGGGCAGCGCCTGGGTGCTGGCGCAGTATAACGGTCTTTCGTGGACGGTGGTGATTATGCTGCTGGTGGTGGGCGTCTATCATTTTGTGACGGCGCAAACGGTGCTGGGCCGGCATATTTACGCCATTGGCGGCAATCCAGAAGCGGCGGAGTTGAGCGGCATCAGCGTTAAGAAATTGATTTATGTGGTTTTTGGCTCCATGGGGATGCTTTCCGGGCTGTCTGGCATCTTATTTGCCTCTCGTTTGCAAGCCGCCACCACCACAGCCGGCACTTTGTTTGAGTTAGATGCCATTGCTGCCGCCTACGTGGGCGGCGTCTCCGCGGCTGGCGGCGTGGGGAAGGTGATAGGCTCCATTATCGGCGCCCTGGTGATGACTTCTCTGACCAGCGGCATGAACCTGATGCAGATTGACATTTCGCTGCAATATATCGTCCGCGGCGCGGTGCTGGCGGCAGCCGTTATCTTTGACGTGACTACACGCAGTCGCGGCAAGTAAGCGCAAAATCAAGGCACAAGCCACAGACGGCGGCGAGCTTCATAGAGCAGAATGGCGGCAGCGGCGTTGACGGAGAGGGAGTCAACGCCGCTGCGCATAGGAATGGTCACGCGCAGGTCTAAGGCGG
>CAYQYJ010000184.1:0-1087 GCA_964421605.1 uncultured Ardenticatenaceae bacterium
TAAAGCGGTTACTACGAGCGAAAACCGCCAGGTTATTTACGGACAGTTAATTATCCCTGGTTTGGAGGCTTCCCATGCGAAAAAAGGTTATATTGATTACCGGCGCGTCCGGTGAAATTGGCGTGGCGCTGGTGCGGGCGCTGGCAGAGCGGACGGATAAATTGCTGGTGACGTTGGATTTGCACGCGCTGCCGGCAGAAGTCCACTCCCTGGCTACCCACGTCGAAGGCAGTATTTTAGACGACAATCTACTGGCTCGCCTGGTCAGCGAATACGAGTTCGACACCATCTACCATCTGGCGGCGCTGCTGTCTACGCGCGGCGAATACACGCCCGAAATTGCCCATCGCGTCAACGTGGAAGGCACCCTGGCGTTGCTCAAACTGGCTGCTGACCAATCCCAATGGCGCGGGAAACCCGTCCAGTTTATTTTCCCCAGTTCGATTGCCGTCTACGGCATGCCTGACCTGAAGCGCAAGGCGGAATTTGGCCGCGTGCGCGAGTGGGATTGGAACTATCCCACCACCATGTACGGCTGCAACAAGCAATACTGCGAGATGTTGGGAACCTATTACAGCCGTCACTATCGCCAGTTGGCGGCAGAGAGACCCGTGATGTTGGATTTTCGCTCGGTGCGCTTCCCCGGTTTGATCAGCGCCTATACCGTGCCCAGCGGCGGCACCAGCGACTATGGCCCGGAAATGCTGCACGCCGCCGCCAAAGGGGAACCCTACGCCTGTTTTGTGCGCGAAGACACCCAGATACCGTTTATGGCGATGCCCGACGCCGTAACCGCTTTACTTGACCTGGCGGCAGCGCCGCAGCAAACATTGAGCCGGCTGGTGTACAACGTCACCAGTTTCAGCCTGTCCGCGGCGGAATTTCGAGATCGCGTGCAGCAAGCGTTCCCTGGCGCCGAGATTACGTTTGAGCCGGATAGGCGGCGACAGGGGATTGTGGACAGTTGGCCCGCCGACCTGGAAGACAAAGCCGCGCGGCGCGATTGGGGCTGGCAGCCGCAATACGGCATCGCCCGCGCTTTTGATGAATACCTGCTGCCCAACATCCGCAGCCGCTACGCCGTGGC
>CAYQYJ010000184.1:1187-2890 GCA_964421605.1 uncultured Ardenticatenaceae bacterium
AAATTGCCCATAAAAATGGGTGTCAGCCCCGCCGCAGGCCGGGTTGACACCCACCACAATGCGCCGCCCCGGATGCGGCGTTACTCTACTTCGACTTGCATGACGTAGCTGCCGGCATCATCGTTAAACCCGCGCACCACCACGAAGATAGTCTCATCGCTGGCAAAGGTGTGGCTGGCGCTTTCCAGCGCGCCGTCATTCCCGTCATCCACAACCAGATACGGCTCACCATCCAATGGTTCCACCTGGATGACCACATCCAGACCCGCCTCAGGACTGACGCTGACAGTGAGCGTTTCATCGGTCAAACCGCTATAGGCGAAACCGGAAAAAGAGTCATCCCCCAACGTGGCGTAAACGGTGTCCCCGCTGGCTAGTTCGAAGAAGATGTCCTGTCCCCCTAACAGGTATATCTGGTAGGAGCCTGTTTCCCCTTCGTAACCGGATACGGCAATATAATAGTTGCCGCCATCGGCCGGGGGCGCAAACAGCACCCGCTCATAGGCGAATGTATTGTCTATCGTTTGCACCACATTGCCTGTGTCATCGTTCACCACTTCCAACACCACGTCCAGCCCGGCTTCTGGCTGCACCACCGCCAACACTGGCTGGTCGCTGATAGCCGTGAAGGGATAGGCGTGGCTGTCTTCGGCGTCCACCAGGGTGCCGCTGGCAGCAACGACGCTGCCTGTCACGCCCACCCCGCCTAAACCGCCGGGGAAAACCGTGATGTCAAAACTGCCGGCAGCGCCTTCAAAGCCCGTGACGTTTACCTGATAATCGCCATCCAGCAGGGGAACAAGCAGAACTTCTTCCTGATCAAAAGATACGTCTTGCTCAATAACTTCATCCCCATTGGGATCAAGCACCTGTACCACCGCGTCAAAATCTTCCCCGGAAGTCACAATGATAGTCATGGGGCGATATTGCTGCGCCGGGACTGCGTAACTGCTTGTCTCATCGGCGGCTACGCTGCCCGTTTCGCTGAAAAGAACACCCTCAGGGATGAGCGGCAGCTCTGCCAGACCCTCTTCCAACGAGATTGTAAAGCTGCCTGGGCTGCCGTCAAAGCTGGTTACCTGGGCGTAATACGTTCCATCGGCGTCTGGCGTAAAGAGAACGCTCTCATCCCCAAACGAGGCGTCCCTTGTTTGCAGTTCTTGGCCAGCCGCATCATACAGCGTCACCACCACGTCTAACTCGCCATCGGGCGCAATGCGCAGGTTCAGCGCTGCGCCTGCCGCGCCGGCAAAAATGTAGCTGGCGGACTGATCGGCTGCCAGAGAACCGGATAAAGCCTCGCCCATTGCCAGCGGCGTCGCTTCGCTCAGGTCTTGCGTACTGCTTGCCAGCGACAGCGTGTATGGGCCCGCGCTGCTGCCAAAGCCGGTCACGGAGATGGTGTAGGTTCCTGCCGCCAAAATCAACCCCTGAATTTCTTCCTCGTCAAAACTTTCGTCTATGGCGCCATCCGGCAGAATAGATTGCCCATCGGCGTCCAGCACATCTACCATAGCGTCCAGACCTTCGTCCGGGACCACCAGGATATTGACCGTATCCCCCTCGATGGCGGTAAACGTCCAGGTAGAGGCTGTATTTGCCGGCACAACGCCATCTACGGACTGCCCCAGACTGATACTGCCCTCTGCCTGCGCGCTGCCGCTGCCCACCAGGATTATGCTGCTCACGATTTCGCTCATGAG
>CAYQYJ010000184.1:2990-7267 GCA_964421605.1 uncultured Ardenticatenaceae bacterium
CAGCGGTTGGGTAGGCGCAGGCGTGTCCGTGGGGGGGATGCTGGTGGCTTGGGGCGTCTGGGTGGGTTCGGGCGGCGAAGTCAGGTTGCAAGCCAATGCCGGCAGCGCCAACAGCAGCAGCCAAAGCAGCAATGCGCGAGCGGGTTGGGTCATTACATCTTCTCCTCAAAATGTGTTAAAACTACGGTGATTGGCGATAACAATCGGGACACACCTGCCGCTGCGCCCCCTGTAGTAACCTCGTGGCAGTATATAACATCCCCCTATCGCCGTCCACAATTGTGGGGCATTCCCATTTCAGCTTATGTTAACCCGTCGCTATCTCACCCGGTTCGCCTGGCTGTCGGTTGCCGCAGCCGTTTTAACTATTGGCTTGAAAGCCGCCGCCTACATTCTCACAGGTTCGGTGGGGCTGCTGTCGGATGCGCTGGAATCTGGCGTCAACCTGGTCGCCGCCGTGCTGGCGCTGCTGGTGCTGAATATCGCCGCCCAGCCGCCAGACGAAGAACACACCTTTGGTCACACCAAGGCGGAATACTTTTCCAGCGGCGTTGAAGGCTCTTTGATTTTGGTTGCCGGCATCACAATCGCCACTGCTGCCATAGAACGATTGGTTCACCCCAGACCCCTGGAACAGACGACGGTTGGCTTAATCCTCTCGCTGGTGGCATCCCTGATCAACTTCGCCGTGGCCCGTATTTTATTGCGGGCTGGGCAGAAATATCGTTCGATTACCCTGACGGCGAACTCACGCCACCTCATGACTGACGTCTGGACATCCGTTGGCGTTCTGGCGGGCGTGTTGGCGGTCACATGGACGGGCTGGTATTGGTTAGACCCCGTGCTGGCTCTGGCAGTTGCCGTCCAAATTGCCTTTTCTGCGTTTAAGCTGGTGCGCCAGTCCGTTGCTGGCTTAATGGATGCGTCGCTGCCAGAATCCGAGTTAGCCGTTATTCTGCAAATATTGCACCGCTTCCAGCAGATGCACGGCATTCAGTACCATGCCCTGCGTACCCGGGAATCAGGCGTGCAGCGATTTGTTTCGCTGCACATTCAAACGCCCGGCGACTGGAGCGTACAGCGCGGTCATTCGCTGTTGGAAGAGATTGAACAGGCCATCCGCCGCCAATTGTCGCCTGTCTCCATCTTAATCCACCTGGAACCCATCGAAGACCCCCGTTCCTGGCAGGACATTGACCTCGTTCGCCCAGAAGATGAAATCATACCCCCCTAACTCCCCCCTTCTCCCTTCCCCCAACAAAGCAGCATCCCCGCCGCGCCGCCGCTGGCGGTGGTAATGATAGCTGCCCAGGCGCCCAATGGCTGCAGCCGGGCGCTGCCAGGCAGATTCAGGGAAAAATAGAGATAAGCCAGCAGCCCGCCAATGACGCCCCACAACACAAATTGTAACAGTTGGGTGGGAGGGAGATCTCGGTTGTAGCCAATGAAAATGCCGGCAGCCGCCAGCAACCCAATACCCGCCGTTAAACTCAATAACATAGATACATTAGCCAGAGGGATGAGCAGCCCTGGCGCAGCCTCTGCCGCACTGGGCGTCGGCGTGACAGCCGGCGTTGGGCTGACCGTCGCCGTTGCCGTTGCCGTCGCCGTCGGCGGCGGCGTGTTCGTCGGCACAGCCGTCGGCGCTGGCGTGGGCGTGATCACCACCACGCGCACATTGTCCCCAATCGCAATATCTACTTCCAGCGACGTGTGCGCCGCGCCGGCCGCCGCCGTAATACGAAACTGCCCCGTGCGCGCTTCCAAAATGTAATCTAAACTGGCTGCCCCATTGACGGTGGGACGTTGGGCAATCAAGCTGATAAAGCCATTGACGCGATCCAGTTGGATGAACTCCACCAATGTGCCGTCTGGCACGGGATAGCCGTTTTGATCCACAATAATGCCTGTCTGCAACCGCAGCGTCTGCCCTACCACCATTTCCTGCGGCGCTTCATTCGGCGGGGATTGTACGGACCCATCCGAAACGATAAAGAGTTGAATCACCTGGTTGGCGTCTGGTTGCGTCATCGTGAACAAATCGTACCCGACCCCCTCAATCGTTACAGGCGAATGCCCCCGCGCGGGAATTTCCTGAAACAACACCCGCACCGCCGCGTCTAGAAACGGTCCTGTCTTGCTGTATACGCCATAATAAGCCGTTAACTTGCTGATCTCTGTGGTATCCAGATAGTAGGGGGCTTCAAAGGCAAAGACAATCGTATTGGCGTTGCGGCTGATGTCTGGACGGCGCGCCAGGAAGGCGTTAAGCGCGTTGGCGTTGGGCACGTTGGCGTTTGTGTCCAACAAAGCAAAAATGATCAAGTTGGCGCGGCGCAGCGCCTCCTGCACCTGAAACGCAGGGTCTGGCGGCGTCGGCGTGGGCGTGCTTTCTCCTTCCAACGTACTCGTCAACGGAACCGTTGGCGCCGGGATAGGCGCGGTTCCAGCAGACAAAAAAGCATTTAAGTCGGCAAAGGAGAAGCTGTTGATCTGGTCGGGACGCACCTGCCCGCTGGCTTGGGGCCCATAGAGCGCCAGCATACGTTCTTGCAGCCCTGTCTGGCTGATGTACGGCTCCAGCGGACATTGCCGGCACTGCCGCATCTGGCGCACGTCCGTAAAGATAACAATGTTGTCACTGCTGGCTGGGGGAGTGGGCAGGCGAGCGGAAAGCTCTGCCTGGCTGGGCGAAATGAGCGTGATAGCTTGTTGCGCCAGCTCAAACATCCGCGTCTGGTTAGTCTGAAACTGCGTGGGCACGTTTTCCACCACAGGCAGCACATTCTCCAGACTGAAATTATCATCGTACAGCTTCAGTTTGGTAGCCAGCACGCGCGTGGCCGCTTGATCCACTCGCTGCTGAAAAGAAGGATCCATCTCGTAGCGTTCCTGAAACCAGGTGATAGTATCCTTGACATTCGCAAGTTGCTGCGCATAGTCATTATCTGCCAAAGAAAACTGCGCCAGAAACAGCAAATCATTGCCCGCCAACAGCGCGTCTTTGGCGATACGGCGATGGGGGAACTCGCGCTCCGTATCGTCGTAAAAGCGGCGCACCGCGCCCACACCCAGCCGGTCGGAGACCAGCAGCCCTTCAGTGGCTCGCCAGGAGGCAAACTGCGGCAGTTGCAGCAGGGTAGTCAGCGCTTGCAAATCGAAACTAATCGGCGCTGTGGTGGCCCGAATATTCCCTTGAAAACCTTGATACCGGATATGCGTCGTCAACAAGCCGTTGGCGCGACTTTCTGCCGGCGTCGCCCCGTCCGTCACCGCGAAGAAGGGCGCCAGTTCAATTTGTTTGAGCTGCTCCAGCGATTTGCGCACCGTGGAAACTTCTTCGTCAATGGGGCGGTCGCTGCTGCCATTGCCGGGGAAATGCGTGGCAATGACGGCGATGCGGTTCTGGCTGCCGGCATGAACGCCTGCAATATACGCCTTTCCCATTTGACCGACCCAATACGGGTCTCCGCCAAAAACGCTGTCCCCCAGGTCTTTGGGGCTGGCGGGGGCGGGCTTTTCCAACACGTCCAGAGATGGCCCCAACAGCATGTTGATGCCCATAGTAGACAGTTCCACACCCACAATTTCGCCCACGGCGCGGGCAAACTCCGGCTGCCACGTGGCCCCAATCGCCATCTGACTGGGAATGGGGGTCAGCCCGCTGCGGATTTCGGTATCTGGCAACCCGCCGCCGGCATGGCTGACGGCAATAAAAAGGGGGATGCTGGCGTCTGCTGGCTCAGGGATGGGGGTGGGGGGCAGGGTGTCGTCAATCGGGTCAGGCGGGGGCGGCAAAATTTGCCCTAACAGCGCCAACTGCTGTAAATCGCGCGTCAGGCTCGCAATTTGCCCTGGCAGGGGAGAAGCGTTGGAAAAGTTGTCATTTTCCGCCAGCAAAGCCACGCCACCCACCTTGTAATCCAGAATCAGCGTAGCAATTTCGCTGTCCGCAGCAGTAATATCACTGTTTGCAGAGACCGTATTACCCGTAAAAGTTATCAGAAACAACTGCCCCACGCGCTCAGCCGGACTCATGCTGCTGAGCAGCGCTGCTGCATTGTCCATGTAACTGACTTCAGGGGCCGCGCGGCTGCTTCCGCTGCGCCCGGCGAAGAGCGTAATCAGGATAATGAGGCTAAACAGCCCAATCCGTTTCATCATAAACCAGGTAATCTACCGCTTGCTGCCAACGAGGGTAACACCCCAATAAATCGTGACGATCTCTTTAACCGCCTATCGTTCCCAGAAAGTGGGCAAAAAGGCATCGGCGCGGG
>CAYQYJ010000185.1:0-7240 GCA_964421605.1 uncultured Ardenticatenaceae bacterium
ATTTTTATGGGCAATTTTGGGCGCGTCTGCGCCCAAAATTGCCCGGCGAGGAATCCCTACCACCTTTACACACCAGCGAGGTTGGGATTCCTCACTTCGTTCGGAATGACAAGTTTTCATAACGGGGTCATTTTACCAGAAGACGCCCATTGTGCAGCGTTATGTTATAATTTTGCCCGTGACTATCTGGTGGACTATCGCGGCTAACGCCTTCTGGATTCTGGGGCTGGCGGTTACCCTGGCAGCGTTGAGTTATCACTATGGGACAGCGACAGCCATGAAGCGCCCCTTCCGGCAGCAGTTGCATTCCCCTTCCTTCCAGAAGGCGGCCTGGATAGGGTTGGGTCTGGTGTGTCTGGGGTCAGGCAGCGTTCGCCCGTGTGGCTGGCAGATGATCGCCTGGTTTGTATTGGCGGGCTTGTGTTGGCTGATGGCGCTGCCCTGGGGGCGGCGTTGAGGCGAAGGGTGTGGTATGTGAAGGACAAATCAGCGATTTGTCCTACGGGTGTATGCGCCAGATGAAGCCGGGTCGTCTGCTGCGGTTGGCGGGTGTATGGTTGCTATTGACGGCAGTCATCATGGGTTTGTTGGCGCTGGGTCCGCCAGAAATAAAAGTAGAATGGGCAACAGAAACAGAGCATGAAATCGCTGGCTTCAACATCTACCGCAGCGAGTCAGCGGAAGGGGATTTTGTCCAGATTAACGACGCTTTCATACCTGGTCAAGGAGACGCCCTCACAGGCGCCAGCTACACTTACCGCGATCATCAGATTGTCCCTGGTCAGCCGTACTTTTACCGGCTGGAAAAAGTCAGTTCTGATAACGCGCGGCAAATGGTGGAGCTGGGCAGTAGTCAGGCGACAGCATTCGACAGATGGGGCGCGACAGGCGCTGCCGTTGCCGGGCTGGCGGGTCTGCTGCTCATTGCCGCACGGCACGACTGAATTGGATTTTCGCAGATTTCGCCAGGCAAATCTGCGCTATAATAGCGACCCGGCGCGGCAGCATTGCAAAACGCTCGCCCCGCAGTTGTAGCCACGCCCCCTATGGGGAGCATGGCAAATTGGAAGGTGGAAAACAACGTTCGTTATGAAGCAAACATTCTGGCAAAAGATACGGTTTCCGTTAGATAAATCAGGCGGCAGCAAATGTTGGCTCCTCCTGGCAGGGCTCATCCTGCTGGCGGGCAGGCAGCCGGCAATGGCGGCCCCTCTGGCTGCACCAAACGGCATCACGCTGAGTTATTTTCGACTGCTGCCACAAACAGACGCCGTCGTCATTAGCTGGGGCACAGCCAGTGAGCCGGATACGGCAGGTTTCCTGATACAGCGCGCCAGCAGCGCCGCTGGCGCTTACAGCGACCCAGGCATTGAGTTTATCGAAGCTGAAGGGGATGCGTTCAGCGGCTCCGACTACACAGCCACAGACAGTTCTGCTGTCTCCGGGCAAACTTACTGGTATAGACTGATTGAAGTAGAAACTGATGGCAGCCAGAATACGTTTGGCCCGTTGTCGGTACAGGCAGGCGCCACGCCAACGCCAACGCCAGCCATCATTGCTACCACGCCAGGGGAGAGTCCCACGGCTGCCCCCACCAGCACAGACATCCCCACCATAACGCCTACCCCGGTCACGCCGACAGTGACGCCAACGCTGGCGGCAACGCCGCCGCCGCCCACAGAAACAGCAGAACCTACCGCCACGGCAACCCGCACGCCCATTTCCGTCTCAGGCAACCCGACGGCTACGCCTTTCCAGTTCCCCACGGCTACGACCAGCGTCGTTTTGCCGCCAGCGACAACTGTCGCCCAGGCGGAAGCCTCGCCTACGCTGTCGCCCGGCATTGTGCCCATCACGCTGCCGCCGCCAGAAGCGTACCCGGGGCTACCCACGCCCAGCTTTGACACGGACAATGGCCCGGCTTATCCAGTACAGGAACCAGCAGTAACGCCAGGGGGCCAGTTCCCAGTTCCGCAAGCCACCAGCGAGATAACGCAGCCAGGCAGTGACAGCGGCAGTCTGCCACCACTGCCTGGAGCAGAAGGCCAGACCGTCAGTGAAAGCAGCCAGGCCAGCCGCGGTCGCCTGTTCCTGTGGGGCGGTTTTTGCGCCGCGCTGGGGGTGTTTCTGGCGGGCGTCTATGGGTCAATTCTGTTTTTCAGCCGCCGTAATCAGCGTTGAGTGGCTTTAGTTGGTGGCGCGGCGGGGCAATGTGGCTGGTTTTGGTGGGGATAGGGACGGCGGCGTGCCGGCATTTACCGCCCCCACCTCCTGCGCCTGACGCCCCCCTGCTGCCCGCCGCCGTCAAAATCCTGGTGCATACCGATGGATTTTACCGGCTGTCGCTGGCGGCAGAGCCATTCCCACCAGATATAGCCGGCGCGAACGGCGTCGCGCTCAGCCTGACCACTGCCGCCGAACCTGTGCCTTTTCTGCTGGTAGAAAACGACCTTATCTTTTACGGTCTAGGCTCTACCAGCCGCTACACGAAGTTTCAGCCCTATTTATTGACCTGGGGCGGCGCAGCCCAAGCGCAGCCGCGCATCTCCGCCGCCGCCTACCCCACCGTCGCCAGTTTCACGGCGGAAGCCACCCGTCGCCTGCGCTTTACAGAAAACAGGGTGTATCAAAGCGCCGCCGCCAATCCGGGTAATGAACCCTGGTTCTGGCAAACGATTCAGGTCGGGCAAAGCCTCAGCCTGCCGCTGACGCTGCCGCCGCTGGCTGGCGGGCCTGGGCGGCTGCGGCTACATTTATGGGGAGCCACCACGCATGAGGATGTAGCGCCGGATCATGATCTGGACGCGAGCTTTAACAGCCAACGGCTGGGGACGATCCGGTGGGATGGGCAGCAATATTACACCGCAGACCTGGCGCTGCCGGCAGGAAGCATCCAATCTGGAAACAACGTGCTAACCCTGGACAACAGCGGCGCGGGGGCAGTCTGGCTAGACATTTCGCTGCTGGATTGGGTGGAAATCAGCTTCGCCGCGCCCACGCGGGCGGTAGAAGATTGGTTTGACGGCTATATAGAAACCGACGCCCAGCTTAATCTGACCGGCTTCAGCGCCCCGCCCCTGATCTTTGACATCACCGACCCGCGCCAGCCCAGGCAATTGGCCGGGAGAACCGCCAGCAATGGAACGGCGCAAATAAGCGCGGCGGCGGGCGCGCACATTGCCGCTGTGGGCCCGCGCGGCTGGCGGCAGCCATCAGCCATCACGCCGCTGCACACCAGCCTATGGCGCAGCCCAGACAACCAGGCGGACATGATTATTATTGCGGGTGAGGCGGTGTTGCCGGCATTGGCCCCCCTGGTCACAGCCCGCCAGAGCCAGGGATTGCGCGTGGCTCAACTGACCGTAGAGGAAATTTACGACGAATTTGGCGCGGGTCTGGCTTCCCCAGAAAGCATCCGCAACTTCCTGGCCTACGCCATGACAGAATGGGAACCGCCGTCGCCCCGTTATCTGCTGCTGGTGGGCGAAGCCACTACCGATTATCGCGGCTATCTGGGACAACCGCCGGCTAACCTGATACCACCGTGGCTTATTCCCACCGCTTCCGGCGGCGAAACGATCAGCGACCTGCCTCTGGCGGACGTAGACGCGGATGGGCGACCCGACCTGGCAGTTGGGCGATGGCCCGCAGCAAACAGCGCGGCAGCGGCGGCTCTGGTGCAGCGCACGCTGGCATATGAACAGGGAACAGCAGCCAGCCAGGTCATTTTGGTGGCGGAGAACGACGAGTTTGCCCGGTTCGCGGAACAGGTCGTGGCCCGCAGCCAGTTCGCGCCCGCGCCCCTTACCCGCCTCTACGGGGCTGGAAGGGAACAGGTCGCGCAGGCGTGGAACCAGGGCGGCTGGCTGGCGGTCTATACCGGGCATGGCAGCCTCAGTTCATGGGGACAGACAGAGATGCTCACGGTAGACGGCGTGGGCAGTTTGCAAAGCCAGCCGCCGCCGATTGTGCTGCAATTCACCTGCCTGACAGGCTTCTTTGCCCACCCCACGCAGGTATCCTTGTCCGAAGCGCTGCTGCATCATGCAGAGGGGCCCGTGCTGGTAGTGGGGCCTACCAGTCTGACGCTTGCCGCCAATCAGGAGACGTTCGCTGCCAGTTTACTTAGCGCGCTGCAAGACCCCACGGTGACGCGCATCGGGGACGCCATGCAGCAAGCCCGGCGCGATCTCAATCTGGCGTTCGACAGTCTGCAGGAAATCAGCGATACTTTCGCCCTGCTGGGCGATCCGGCGACGCGGATTGTGCGACCGCCAGCGGCGGAGCCATAATGGAAGTTGGCGGGCAAGATGCCCGCGCTACGTGGGTGTAATATAGAATGATTCAACAACAAGAACTGCCTCCCAATTCCAGCGATGCCGGCAAAGCCTTTCCCTGGCTGCGCATATCCCTGGGGCTATTGGTGGGCGTCATCATCATGTGGCTGGCGGTGCGGCAAGTCAACCTGGCGGACGTAGGCGAAGCTATCTTCCACGCCCGTTTTATCTACGTGCTGCTAGGGCTGGGGGTGATTGTAACCACAATGCTGGCGAAGGCGTGGCGCTGGCAGTTGCTTTATCACCCCACTACCCCACCGCCGTCGCTGCCGGGCTTGTTTTGGGCCATGTCGTTGGGCCAGTTTGTCAATCTGGTCATTCGCCTGGGCGAAGTGGCGCGCATTTACGCCCTGGAGCAAGATACGCCGCGCATTAAAGCGCGGTCTTTGGGCACGCTGGTGCTGGAAAAGACGTTAGATTCGCTGCTTTTGGCCCTGACCATTGGCGTGGCGCTGCCATTTGTGGTGCTGCCCGACGTGGTGACCACCTACGTGCCCACGCTCATTTTAATTACCACGCTGGCGGCGTTGGGGCTGTATATCATTGCCTACCAGACCGAATGGGTGCTGCGACTGCTGCAAAGATTCACACGGTTTTTGCCGGCAGGCTGGCGCAACCGCGTCATGCGGCTCATTGGCTCCGGCTTGTTGGGTCTTTCGGCGCTGCGCAGCCGGCGTCAGGCGGCGGCGCTGGTGTTGGTTTCTGCCGGCATTTCCTTCCTGGGGATCCTCACCCCCCTGGTGCTGTTTCCGGCCCTAAACCTGCCTTTTGGCTTGCTGGAAGCCACCCTGCTGCACACTATCCTGAGCATTGGCATGACGCCGCCCTCCACGCCAGCCAAAATTGGCGTGTTTGAGTGGCTGACCATGTGGATTCTGGGACTGGTGGGGCTGCAAGATGACGCCATAGCGCTCAGTTATGGCCTGATCTTCCATGCCGTCGTCATCCTGCCGCAAATTATCTTGGGCATCATCGCCGCCACTCGCCTGGACTGGCGACAGTTGTTCCGGACGCGAAAATAGGGGGCAGTGGTGGGTGATCAGGGGGCAGAAGCGTCGCCCCTGACTACCCACATAAGAAATCTGCGCCTGGGGGTGCCTTTAGGAAAGCGACCGCGCCAGGAAACCAATTGCCGCGGCGGCGGCAATGAGCCAGGTGGCGTTGATTCTGGCGCGAACCAGTAAGCTGAAAGCGCAGAGAGCCAGCGCCAGGGTGAGGGGGTCAACCAGCGAAGACAACGCCAACTGCCAGGTGACGGCAGCCATCAGCCCCAGGGAAGCCACGTTGACGCCATCCAGGATGCCGGCAAACCAGGAGGATTGGCGCAAGCGGGGAATTAACGGGTGGGAAAGCGCCACAAAAATAAAGGAAGGCAAAAATATACCCAACGTCGCTACCAGCGCACCGGGGACGCCGCCGACCAGATAGCCTATAAAGGTGGCGGTGGTAAACACCGGGCCAGGCGTAACCTGACCCATAGCAATGGCGTCAATAAGCTGCTGATCGGTCAACCAGCCATAACGCACCACCAGATCAGCGCGCAAAAAAGCCAGCAGCACATAGCCGCTGCCATAGAGCACGCTGCCAATCTTCAAGAACGTGAGGAACAGCGTGGAGAGTTGGAAAGGCACAGCCGCTGCCGGCACAGCGCTAACGGCCCCCAGCGCGGCGCTGCCTGTGGGCAGTAGCCAGAGAGCAGAGAAAGCAGAACGCAGCCGCTGGCGATTGTTCGCCAGCATGGCGATAAGACCGCTGACAAACAATAAGAGCAGCACATTCACGTTCAAGAAGTAACCGATGATTACCCCCACCGCCAGGATAAGCGCCAGCCAACCTTTCACGGCTCTGCGCCCCAATCCCCACAACGCCTGGACGACAATGGCAATCACGACCGGTTTAACGCCATAAAGCAGCCATTCCACCTGCGGCGTTGTCCCATAGTGAACATAGACCCAGGCCAACGCCAAGACGATCAACATGGCCGGGACGATGAAACAAACGCCGCCGAGGAGCAAACCAGACCATCCGGCGCGCAAGAAGCTAAGGTGAATCGCCATTTCTGTAGAGTTGGGCCCAGGAATCAAGTTGGTAGCCCCCAACAGATCGAGAAACTCCTGGTCGTCCAGCCACTTGCGCCGCCGCACAATCTCGTCGTGCATCATGGCAATGTGGGCAGCGGGCCCACCAAAGGCGGTGATGCCCAGCTTGAGAAAGAGCCGGGCGACTTCGGATAGATGGGAAGAAGCCGCAGGGGGTGGATTCATGTCAGGTATCCTGAAGGCAAAGCCATTCGCCGCATTGTCCCATGCCCGATGTGGAAGGTAACACGCCAGTAAATCGTGGCGATCTCTTTAACCACCTATTGTCACCACAAAGCGGGCAAAAAGGCATCGGCGCCGGGCAATTTTGGGCGCGTCTGCGCCAAAAAAATGGGGGCCAACCCTACCTGCGGCGGGGCTGACACCCACCATGATTAAGGTAGTGCTACTATGTGGGACAATTCGCTGAATTGTCCATCGTTCATTTGCAGAATAGCGGCGACGCCTGCCGCGTGCTATACTTCAGGTAAGAAAAGAGTACAAAAGTCTTTGAGACTGTTGTACTCTGGTAACCGCATAACAAGTTGACACCCGTGCTAACGCCAGTTCAACGGTTTCCCCCACAAGTGAGACGTTTCTTATGGAAAAGATTTACACCATCTCTATCGAATATTGCGTGCCTTGAAACTACGTCCAGCGGGCTGTCCGGGCGACAGCCGACCTGATGGAAAATTACCAGCACGTGATTCAATCCCTGACGCTGATCACAGGCAGCAAAGGCGCCTTTGAAGTGCGCGTCAACGACGCGCTGATCTACTCTAAAAAGCAAATGGGCCGCCATGCCGAACCTGGCGAAATCTTGCA
>CAYQYJ010000186.1:0-7195 GCA_964421605.1 uncultured Ardenticatenaceae bacterium
CCCATGGGGAAGATCAGTGAAAGCGAGAATCCTCTAATTTTTCGGTGGATAAATCTACCGGTTGGATGGGCAAGGGGCGGACCTCAGGCAGCGGGGCTGTCTCATTTGAAAGTCCCACATCGGGCGGTTCTGCCTGGACTAACCGCCGGATTAACCATACACCACCGAGAGCCATCAAGCCAATCAATAGTTCCGCCACGTAGGCGTTCCAGGTAGCTGCCGCGTAGAGGGCGACGGCGTTGAAAAGGGTATGGGCGGCAATGGCAAAGAAGAGCCAGCGCCCTTGCCGGCGGCGGAAGCATTGCAACACCAGCAACGACAGGGTGAGGTGCAGAACAATGGCAAAGAGGCGTTCGACGGCTCCCAGCAGCAGGGCAAAGGGGGAGGCGGCTAAAATGCCGGCAAGGGTTTGCTGCACGGCGGGCAATTGGGCTGCGGGAACAAACGCCGAAGTGGCTCCGACGCGGACGGTGTACAATACGTAGCCGTTGATGGCTACCAGCAAACCGGTGAGAAAGGATTCAATGCCGCCGTGCCCTAACCCCAGCATGAGACCGCTGCGCCAGTCGCGGGCGCGCTGCACCCAGAAGCGGTACATGAGGAAGCGGGCGCTTTCTTCAAAAATGCCGGCAGAAAGGCCGGCAAACAGGGACAGTCCTAGAAGATTGGAGGTTAATGCCGGCAGGCGGGTCAAGACAACCTGATTAAAGGGGATGTGGCCCACCTGCGATAGCACAAACGTCACGGCCCCCACGCCAAACAGTCCCCAATCCAATCGCACTCGCTTGCTCAAGAAATGGCCTAGCACAAACGGCAGAGCCATCATGATCAGGGCGTTTAGCAAAAAAAACGAGAAATGGATCATTTAGAAAATACACAAGTACCATTGGTAGAATAGCCAGGAGCTATTACTATTGCCATGTTGTCCTATTCACTTCCCAGGCGGGGCAGGAAGACCCTGGCCCCGCGCCAAAAGCATTATACCAGCTAATGAACTGGCATTACACATCTTACTCGTTTTTACTGTTCTTAATCGCCAGCGTCCTCATCATGCTCGTTTTATATGCTCGCCAGTGGCGGCATAACAGCGAAACGAGTTATTTTACGTTGCTGGGGCTGGCAGGCAGTTGGTGGGCAGTAACTTATGGCCTGGAACTGGCGGCGACTGAGCTATCTTTGAAGCTGTTCTGGGCCAGGTGGCAGTATGTGGGCATTGCCGGCACGCCGCTGGCCTGGCTGCTGCTGGTGCTGCGCTACACGAATCGGGAAGCCTGGCTGACACGGCGGCCTATCCTGTGGCTGTCTGCCGCGCCTGTCTTAACGGTACTGGTGGCTTTTTCCAACGATTGGCACCATTGGCTGTGGCGCAGCAACAGCCTGACCGCAGACGGTCAGTTCATGGTGAATAGTTATGGGCCCTGGTTCTGGATTTATACGCTGGTGGCCTATAGTTATGTGGTGCTTGGCTCCATCTTTCTGTTCCGCGCTATCTGGCGCGGTCTGGTGAAGATGTTTCAATTGCAAGCGGCTGTCTTATTTACGGGTATTGTGGTCCCCTGGGTGGGGAATTTCCTTTACATTTTCAACCTGAACCCTATTCCTCACCTGGACCTGACGCCGTTTGCCTTTGCCATCAGCAACATCTTCCTGTTCATCGGGCTGTATCGCTTCCGTCTGCTGGACATTGTGCCTGTGGCGCGCAGCACGGTGATCAACAGCATGGAAGACGGCATGATCGTGCTGGATCGCCGCCGCCGCATCCTGGACTTCAACCAGACGGCTGAGGTGATTTTGAACGCGGACACGGCTAACCTGGTGGGGCAGCCGCTGCCCGCGAGCATCAGCGACCAACTGCCGCCGCTGCTGCCAGATGCGCCGCCCGAACCGTTTGTCAGCGAACTTTCTCTTGCCCAGTCAGGCGGCGTACACGACTATGAAGCCCGCTTCTCGCTGGTGCTGGACCGCAACCAGAAGCATCGCGGTTACTTGCTACTGCTGCACGACATCACAGAACGGAAACGTTTGCAACGGCTGCAGGCGGATTTGACTTCGACGATGGTGCACGATTTACGCACGCCGCTGAGCGCGATCAGCACGACATTGGGCTGGCTTGATCGAGTGTTAGCCGACCAATTAGATGACGCCGATCGGGAAATTCTCCAGGTGGCGCGGCACAGTTCTGATCAATTGCTGCTGCTGGTGACGTCCATTCTGGATATCAGCCACATGGAAAGCGGGAAAATGCCTATTCATTGCCGGCACTTTTTGCTGAAATCGGTGGCAGACAGCGTTTTGAAACGATATGCAGTCATTGCGCGCGAAAAGAATTTAACGCTGACCAATGAGATAACGGATATCCTCCCGGTTTACGCCGATCAAGACTTGATAGACCGGGTGCTGCAAAATCTGGTCGGCAACGCCATCAAATTTACGCCCTATGGCGGGCACATTGGTATTGCCGCGCGGACCACAGCAACCGATCCCCATTTGCTGACGGTGGCAGTGCATGACGATGGGCCAGGCATTTCCCCGGAACTGGAACACACGGTGTTCCAAAAATTCCAAACAGGCAACACAAGCGGGCAAGGCAGTGGGCTTGGTCTGGCGTTTTGCAAGCTGGCGATCGAAGCGCATGGGCAGCGCATCTGGATCGAAAGCAAGCCGCACCAGGGGGCTACCGTCCTTTTTACTCTATCCGTGGGACCGACGCCTATAGAGCTGTCCGAATGGCCCATAAGTCCGGAAATAGTGGCTGAAACAGCGTAGACGTGAGGTAGCGGACGCCCGTTGAGCCGCCCGTGCCGCTTTTGTTGCCAATGGTGCGCTGCACCATTTGCACGTGGCGATAACGCCACTCCTGTACCCCCTCGTCCAGATCCACCAAACGTTCACATACGTGCATCATGTTGGCGTCCTGGTTGTATATGTCCACCAGCAGCTTTTGCAGCGGCAGCGACGGCGCCACCGGTTGGGTGACGTCGCGCTGCAGCAGCGAGGCGGGGACGTCGTAGCCATTGGCTGCCAGAAAGTACAAGAAGCTGTCCCACAGCGTTGGCTGCTCGTAACGGGCTTCTAGACGCTGTCGCGCCGTGGAGGTCTGCGGGTAATGAATCATCACGTTGCGCCGTTTGTGCCCCAAGGTAAATTCTAACTCGCGGAACTGGTAGGATTGAAAACCGCTGGCAGAGTCCAGGCGGTCGCGGAAAGAGAGGAATTCCAGCGGCGTCATCGTTTCCAGAATGTCAATCTGGGATACGAGCGTCTTGAAAATGGTCAAGATGCGGCGCAGGGTGTGTAGGGCGCGCATGGCGTCATTTTGTCGCAGCCGCTCTTGCGCGTAATCTAGCTCATGCAATACTTGTTTGAACCACAACTCATAGACTTGATGAATGATGATAAAGAGCATTTCATCGTGTTCGGGGCCGGGCGAGTGGGGCTTTTGCAGCGCCAGCAGCCCATCAATCTCTAAATAATCGGTGTAGGTTAATGACATCACCCTCTTCCTTAATCGTGGTTAGTGGAGCATGGTCAGTGATCAGAAGCCCGCTGCCAAACTATCTACAAACTTGCTTGCCAGACTGCTATGGCGCAGGCGGCTGATCAAAACGAACGACAAATACATCCTCACCCCCATTGTAGCTGGTATCATACGCGCCAGCCGTCACCGGAAAGTCCGTTGAGTATGTGCCGCCAGTCAGGTACAGACTGTCGCCTGCGGAGGTGCGCCGCCAGACCATACCATCAGCCGTATCAACCACCAGGTCACTGCCGCCCAGGTAGGTGCTGTAGGTTAAGGCGGAAGCGGTCATATCCAGCCGAAATAAGACGGCGTCGGCGCTGCCATCTAGCATGGCGTCGAAGGCATCGGGCGTGATGGGGAAATCAGGCGAGTAGGAACGCGCCCAACCGTAGATGATGCCGGCAGCGCCGCGGGCAATCTGGCTGGCATACTCCCCCTCGCTGCCGCCAATAAAGGTGCTGTATACAAGCTGCCGCCCGCCCAGGTCCAGCCGGGTGACAAACAGGTCAGGCGTAAAGCAGCTTTCGCACACGGCGTCAAAGGCCCCTGGCGTGGTGGGGAAGTTAGTTGAGCCTGTTTGCCCAATCAGGTAGACGCCGCCGGCGGCATTCAGGGCCATATCCTCAATCGAATCGCTGTCGCTGCCACCCAGATAGGTGCTGAAAAACAGGCTGCTGCCGTTGACGTTCATCTTGGTGACGAATCCATCCGCCGCGCCGCCATTAAAAGAGGAATCAAAAGCCTGGGGTGTGGTGGGAAAGTCCAATGCCCGCGTTTCGCCAGCAATAAAGATAGCCCCCAACCGCCCCACGGCTACTGCATAGCCATAATCGTTATACTGCCCACCCAGAAAGGTGCTAAATAACAGGTCGCTGCCGTCAGGCTGAAAGCCGGCGACGAAGGCGTCTATGTAGGGGGAAAACCCATCGGTGTTAAACACCTGGTCAAAAGCGCCGTCCGTGGTGGGAAAGTCGGGCGACAGCGTGTCCCCAGTAACGAAAACCTGGTCAGCGGCATTGAGCGCCAGGGCGTGAATTTTGTCAAATACGCTACCGCCGAGAAAGGTGCTGAAGAGGAGGTCGCTGCCGGCAGGGTTCAGCTTTGTCACGTAAGCGTCTCCGTAGCCGCCGTTCCATGTTGGACTGTAGGCATCAGGCGTGGTAGGGAAATTGGGGGAATACGTGTAGCCGCCTAGATAAACAGCGCCCGCCGCATCCACGGCAATGTCCCGCACGATGTCTGTATCGGTTCCGCCTAGAAAGGTGCTGTACAGGAGCGTCGCGCCGTCCGCGGAAAACTTGGACAGGAACACATCGCCGTCAAACTCACCGGGGCCAGGGTGGTTATAACTGGTGTCGAAAGCGCCAGGGGTGGTGGGGAAATTGGGGGAGTAGGTGATGCCGGCAACGTACAGGTTCCCTTCATTATCCACGGCAAGGCCCCCTTCGGGGCTGTCGTCGCTGCTGCTGCCCAGGAAGGTGCTAAAGGTCAGCGCCGGGCTTACCACCCTGGGCGGCGGCGCAATGGCGGCAGCAGGCATGAGAACCTGGCGCGGCTCTTTGGTGGATGCCGGCAGTAAAATCAGCGTGCTGCCTTGCGCCTGCAGGGGCAGCGGTACGCCCTGGGCATCGAGCAGGCGCGGCAGTTGCACCAAGCCAGACGGCATCTGCGCCAGCCACGTACCGTCGCCAGCCTGCTGCAAGCCATCCGCGCCCACCACGCGCAGTTGCACCGCCGATAATGCAGCCTCGTTGCGCGCCTGGATGATCAGCGCGGCCCCATCTTTGCCGCCCCGCACCACCAGTGAGAGGCCCGGATACAGCCCATCCCAGCGGACGGCAGCAAATGTTTCCACGTCTTGGACCCAGGCAGCGGAATCAGCTCCTTTTAGATAGTTCAGGCGCGCCGGCTGGGGCTCAAAGCCTGTAAGCGCAGCCGTGGCGCGGGCGTTTTCCCAGGCAAGCTGCAAGTGAATGCCGGCCAGGTCGTCGCCGGCGCCGCCGCGCCATTGAGTCAACCACAGCGCATCAGCCGTCAGCCACACACGCGACTGACCACTTCCCGCGTAGAACTGTACTTCCGGCGCAAACTGTCCCTGATTAGCTGCCCACAGCCAGGCGTTCGACATATCCACCGATGCGGCAGCCGCCGCAAACGGCAAAGGAGATGATGCGGAAACAACCATGAAGAAAAACAGCCCCACAGAAACCTGAAACCGGCGCATATTGCACCTCATATCCCCTTGCGTTAAAGACAAATTGTTATGCCGCAGGCGACAGTCCGAAGAATCCCCCTGCTCATTTTACTCCAACCACCTGGCGCAACAAAACATTGGCTGAAACGTAATGTTCAATGATGTATTACCAGACTACAAAAGTCTTTGAGACTCTTGTAGCCTCTTCGGATTTCAGAAGATTTTGAGGGTGTCAGGCTGAACCCCTCAACTTTGCGCAAGGCAGGCTGAAATGAAACATCCCAGAGGCATGGGGATTCTTCGTTTCGCTCAGGCTTGCGCTGAGCTTGCCGAAGCAATGACAGAACCCTACCAAAACCTGAAGAACCACCGTTTACAAGCACAGACAAACTGACAGTTTGTCCTACACATTTAAGGCATAAGGGAACAGTATGAAACACACCAATCATAAACAAAACCTGGCTTTTTTGATGCTGCTGACAGGTCTGCTGTTGGCAGCGCTGGCCTGCAACGTCGTCACCACCAAAGTGGGTTCGCTGGAAACGGAAACGCAAACGATTGAACGAGGGGATGCCACCGAAGTACGTGTAGAGGTAGATATGGGCCTGGGCGAGTTAAACCTGGGCGGTGGCGCGCCGTCGCTGCTGCAGGCTGATTTTGCCTACAACGTGGCCGACTGGAAACCAGAAGTGACCTATCAGGTGAGCGACGGCAGCGGGCAACTGCGCATTGACCAGCCAAATGACAATATGAGCGGCATCCCTGACGACGACATCACCTACCGTTGGACGCTCAACTTCCACAATGAAACGCCGCTGGACATGAATGTGAATATGGGCGCGGGCAAGAGTACGATGGACTTCAGCGACCTTACGTTGACCGACCTGCACGTGCAGACGGGCGCAGGGGACGTGGACCTGGTGGTGGGGACGCAGCAGCTAGACCGCGCCAGCATTGAAACGGGCTTGGGGGAGACTAATGTGCAGTTTGGCGGCGGGCGTCTGGATGATTTGACCTTCAAGATGGGCGCGGGATCGGTGGTCATTGACCTGCGCGGAGCATGGGAAAGCGATGTGACGGCCACGATTGGCGGCGGTCTGGGCGATTTGACGTTGAAGCTGCCGCGCGATGTGGGCGTGCGCGTTCAGGCGGAAGCGGGTCTGGGCGACGTGAACGCAAATGGATTTCGCATTCAGGATGGCGCTTATGTCAATGACGCTTATGAGGAGTCGGAGGTGACGCTGGAGATCAACATTGACACGGGCGTAGGCACGGTGACGCTGGAATTGGGCGAATAGCCCGGCATGATGTGGTTCAAAACTGAGGAGCCGTACTCCACCAGGTGGAACACGGCTCTTCATGATCTGGGTAAAATCAGTTTAGGATGTCATTTCTTGCCGGGTAGCGCTGCACTTAAGCGTGATGGGTGTCAGCCCCGCCTGCGGCGGGCTGACACCCATTTTTATGGGCAATTTTTGGCG
>CAYQYJ010000187.1:0-7112 GCA_964421605.1 uncultured Ardenticatenaceae bacterium
CAGATCATGTGCAGATTATAAAGTGAGCGAATGGCAGATGCAAGCAGCGCCTTTTCTGACCACTGACCACTTGCCACTGTTCACTATTTATTGAAGGAGGATACCAATGGGTGCAACTGCTTTGACCATGCGGCCAGACAGCCGCGCAATGACAAGAGGGAAATGGATTTATAACCAGCGCTGGGACCTCATCTTCATCAGTATGAGCGTTGTCCTGGTTCCTGTGCCTTACCTGATCTGGCTGCTGATGCGTGACGTGTTCCAGGTAGAATCGGATATGGGGCGGCAGGCGGTGAACCTGCTCATTGCCGGCCTGATTGGCGGCCCGCACATGTATGCCACCTTTACCCGCACGGCTCTGGATGTGGATTTCCGCCAGCATTATCGTGGTTTTTTGCGCTCTTCCATCATCATCCCCCTGGTCGTTATTACGCTGGCATTGACCAATCTGACCTTGCTCTTGACGGTCTTTTTCTTTTGGGCTTCCATTCACGTGCTGCACCAGATTGTATTTGTGGTGGAGGCGTATAACCAGAAAGCGGGGGCGGCTCCTGTGAAATCGTCGCTTTCCCCCTTATCGCGTCTCATTGATTATGCGGTAGTGCTGACCAGCCTCTATCCGTTTGCCGCTTATCGTGTGGCGATTACCCAGGATTTTTCCATTGGGCCCAGCCGCTTGAACGACATTATCCCTTCCTTTTTGGAAATGCCCTGGGTGGTATGGGCGGCTGGATTGGCGTTTGGCGTCAGCGCGGTGGCTTTCACTATTAAGACGATCCTGGAGTTGCGCGAAGGCACAGCCCATGTGCCCAAAATTGTGTTCATTACCCTGACCAGCATTGCCTCCTTTATCGTGCCCACGTTGGGCAATCTGGACACCGCTTTCCAGGGAATGAACGTGTGGCACTCTTTCCAATACCTGGCGCTGACCTGGTACATTAACCGCCTGCGCGAGGAACGCGGCGATCTGAAAAAATCGCCATTGGTGAAGCGTATTTCTGAAGATGGTAAAGCCAAAGTGTATTATGGCTTCAATCTGGCGCTGACGGGCGGCGCTGTTGTTATTATTGGCATTGTCTTTTCTATTCTGTATTTCCTGGTAGGCGGCAAATGGGGCACGGCTTCCTATGCGCTAGAGACTTCGTACTACATTGGCGTGCTTTCCTTCTTGTGGATTCACTACTACCACGACCATTTTCTATTTACGAAAGCGGACGCGGTACTGCCTTGATGGCGTTATTCTCACCGCCAAGACGCGAAGAGCGCGAAGAAAAAACGGGAATCCTGGCGTCCATTGCGCTATGTTATGCCTGACGCGACGATAGTTTTGTCGGCGCAAGTAGTTGGCTAAATGAAAAGGGCGCTGTCCAATGCGGCAGCGCCCTTTTTGTTTGTCTCCACGCGGCTAGTCGCGCGGCGGCTATTCTGAGGCCGAAGCCAGCAAGTCCAGGATGGCCTGCAGGCTTTGCCACAGCGCAGGTGGGGCGTCTGGCGTTTCGTCTATGGTGGTGACGGTGTGCGTCTGGTCGCCCGTTTGTAGGGTGATGACGTAGGTAAAGCGGTCGCAGCAGGGATCGGCGGGCAGGTAGCTGGCGTCCAGGTCATTGAAGCCCAGGTCAAGCAACTGCTGCTGCAAAGCTGCGACTTTCTCAGGCGCGACGCGCTGATTTTCGCTGCCGTTGAGGGTAATTAAGCCGTCGTCGTAGATAGCCCAATCGTCGTTGATGCCGGCAATTCCGCCGCTTTGCTGCAAGCGAACCACGACTGCGCCCACGGGTGCTGCCGGGGTAGGCGTGGGAGGGGCGGCGCTGGTACAAGCCGATAGCGCCATCAATAGAAAGACCAGCGCCAGAACTATATGGGTTCGTTTCATAGGGACACCTCGATAGATAGATTGAGTCGTTCACTGTCTAAAATCAAACTGACCTCAAGAACGCTGCGGCGGCTCATTTGGTTCCATGCGCCCCAGCAGGCGCAGCAAACGGTCGGGAAAATCGGTGATAAGGCCATCCACGCCCATGTCAATCAGTCGTTCCATGTCGCTTAGCTCATTGACCGTCCAGACGTGTACAGCCACGTTGTGGCGGTGGGCATCTTCTACAAAGCGGCGGGTGACGACGTGCAGCCAGCCTTCATATTCCGGCGGTTGGAAAGCGCGCCCCTGACCGCGATAGAAACGGCCCAGGCGCAGCTTGTTTAAGATAAGGAGGCGGCGCGTTTCGCTTAAAGAGGCGCTGGTCACCACTTCGGGGAATTCGCGGCGGAATTCCTCGCTAGTTTCGGTGTGAAAGGAGGCCACGCACAACTGCCGCGCCAATCCATAGTCGCGGATCATTTGCGCAAAGGGGCGCACAATAGTGGGCTGCCGCTGCTTGATGTCCACATTCAGCCAGAAGTCGGGAAAGGCGGTGAAGATTTCAGACAGCGCGGGTACGGTCAGCCCCTGCCCGCGAAACGGGTAGGTTTGACCGCCATCGTTTGTCCAGTTGTAGCCGGCGTCTAACTGCTGCAATTCGGCCCAGGTCAAGGCGTGAATGGGACCGCGCCCGTTGGTGGTTCGCTCCAGGGTATCATCGTGGAACACCACCAGCACGCCATCAGCCGTGCTGTGGATGTCCATTTCCAGGGCATCCACGCCCAAGGCGGCGGCTTGCTGGAAGGAGAGCATAGTGTTTTCGGGATAGCGACCGCGCCAGCCGCGATGCGCCAGCACGACAACGCCATCAGGGTTTGCCAGAGGATTGTCAGGGAGTCGTTTCATAGGGGTATTTTTTCCGGGTTCAATGGTATGTCATATGCTCAAAGCAAAACGATTTTGCAAAATCGTTTTACGTGTTTTGGGCTTGTTCATAGAGAGTCTGGAACTTTTGCATAGTTACGGGTAGATCATACGCTGTTTGCGCCAGATGGCGAGCCTGGACGCTGGCAGATTGATAGGCGGCAGGATCGGTGAGTAGGGCGACAGCCTGGGCAGCCAGGGCGGCGGCGGCGGTTTGGGGCGGGGCGGCGGCGACTTCGGGCAAAACGCCTACAGGTGTGCCCAGCACAGGCAAGCCGCAAGCCAGCGCTTCCAGCACAGCCATACCTTGCGCTTCGTGTAGCGAGGTTTGGATATAGAGGTGGGCATGTTGGTAGAGCGCCGGCATTTCGGCAAAACCACGCTTTCCCGGCCATGCAATGGCGTCGGTCAGGCCGTACTGGTTTGCCTGCCTGCCCAACTGACCGCGCAGTGGGCCCTCTCCGGCCAGCGCCAGGCGAGCGGTTGGTAACTGCTGCCTGACGTGATGCAGCGCCGCCAACAGCAGCGACTGGCCTTTGATGGGCGTGAGCGAGGCGGCCTGAATGAGCGTCGGGGGGCGGTGGTCGGGCGGGTGCGCCGGGCGAAAGTGGGCGCAATCCACGCCTAAGGGGGCTAATCGCAGGCGCTCGTCAGGGACGCTCTGGGCGCGAGCCAGGGCTAACTGGTAGCGGGAGCCGGCGGTGACCAGCGTGGCCTGGCGCAGGGCAGTGCGTACCAGCCAGCGGCGGAAAAGGGAGCCTTGCGTACCGTAGCCGATGTCGTTGAACCAGACGAGTTCGCCGCCGGCGCAGCTTACCACGGTGGGCAAATGCAGCCAGCGACCGGCCAGGACGGCGGTAAAGCCGGCTTCGTCTGCCCAAAAGGCGTGAATCAGGTCAAATGGGGTCTGGCGGTGGGCCTGGCGCATGGCTTGGGCTGCCTGCCAGATGACGCTCAACGAAGCCGCCCCCATCCGTTGCCCGCCGCCCAGGGCGGTGTGTTGGATGCCGGCCCATTCCGACTCTCCAGCTTCCGGGTAGCGCAGACTAAACACATGCAGTTGGCAGCGTCTGGCAAGCAGCGTGGCGTACACTTCCAGGGCCGGAATGGCCCAATGGCCGGCATGGCGGCTAAAGCCAGGCGTGAGGAGGGCAATTCGCATGGATCAAGTGTACAACAGCCCATGCAATCATGGTAAACTAGAGACTGGAGCAGTCTCCAAGACTGCTCCAGTCTGGGAAGTGCGTAACTCCTATGTAGGACAAACTGTTAGTTTGTCCGCGCCATTTGGGAAAATGGTGCTACAGATTTTTGTCCATAGAACTGGTTTGAATCTATGTTGGCTGCCTGGTGGCGAGTGTGGCTGCGGGTGCGGTTTTTGTTGTTTCAGCGCAGGCGGTTTAACCGGCTGGTGTTGGAACAGGTGCAAGGGCGTCCCTTGCTGATTTTGCCGCAGGTGTTTAACCCGACGTTGTTCCTGACCAGCGAGTTTATGGTGACGGCTTTTAATGAGCGGTTGATTCCGCCTGGGGCGGTGGTGTTGGACATGGGGACGGGATCGGGGATTGGGGCGATTTTTGCGGCGCAGTGGGCCGGCTCCGTGCTGGCGGTGGACATTAACGAAGCGGCTGTACGCTGCGCCCGCATCAACGTCCTGTTGAACCGGCTGGAAGATCGGGTGACGGTGCGGCAGGGGGATTTGTTTGCGCCGGCGGATGGGCAGCAGTTTGACGTTGTTTTGTTTAATCCGCCTTATTTCCCTGGCGAGCCGAGCAGCGCTTTAGATCAGGCGTTTCACGCCACCGACGTGGCGGCGCGGTTTGCGGCGGGGCTGGGGGCGCATCTGCGGCCTGGAGGATGGGCTTTGGTGTTGCTGTCGTCTATGGGGGATGAGAAGGGCTTTCTGGCGCAGTTTGCGGCGCGTGGTTTTGCGGCTACAGCGGCGGCGCAGCGGCGGTTGCCATCGGAAGTGGTCACGTTGTACCAGGTGGCGCGGTTTGTGGGCGGCGGCGGGCAATAGTGGCTGATTTGGGACGTTGGTCACGTTGGGTGCGGCTGCTGTTATGGTTGGGAGCGGCGGCGGCAGGGGTGCGGTGGGGGGTGTTTTTAGTGCCGGCATTTTCGCGCCCATCGCATGGTTTTGTGGCTTATTACACCGCTTCTCGCCTGCTGGCTGAGGGGGCTGACCCGGCGCGGAACTACGACGTGGATTGGTTTATGGCCCAGATCGCCCGCTTCCAGCCGGGCGCTGCCGACGTACATATCAACCCGCCGCCGGCAAACTGGCTGCTGCTGCCGCTGGTGGAACTGGATTACACGGCGGCGCGGCAGGTGTGGTCGGCGCTGTCCTTGCTGTGTCTGGCGGTCGTGGTGACCTGGTGGATGTGGCGCTGGCGCTGGCAGGGCGTCTGGCTGCCCTTGTTTCTGACCCTGGTTTTCCTATTCCAGCCTGTCTGGGCCAACTTTTACCTGGGCCAGATTTATACATTCCTGCTGGGGCTGCTGACGGCGGCCTGGGCGGCCTACCGGCAGCGGCGAGATGGGTGGCTGGGGGCGATCCTGGCGTTGCTGGGCGTGATGAAGCTGGCCGGGGTGTTTATCTGGTTGCTGCCCCTGCAACAGCGCCGCTGGCGTGTTTTTTTGTGGGGCGGCGTGGCTGCGGCCGGGCTGCTGCTAGTAACCTGGCCTGGCTGGCCGACCTGGGAGGCGTATCTGACGCTGCTGCGCAACTTGAGCAGCCAGCCAGAGCGAGCGGTGACGGCTTATCAAACGTGGTTGAGTTGGAGCCACCATTTTTTTACTTATGATGCGCAATGGAACCCGGCGCCGGTGTGGGCGCTGCCGGCATTGGCGGATTGGTTGTACGGGTTGGGCGCGGTGGGCATGGTAGGGTTGACCGTGTGGCTGGCCCGGCCCGGCGAACGCGCGCCTACAGCCGCAGCAGACGTTATCGGGCGATCTGATTTGCTTTTTGCCGCGGCGGTTATTTTGGGATTGGTGCTGAGTCCACTGGCTCTGGATTACCATTATCCGCTGCTGCTGCTGCCTATTTTTATCTTGCTGCAATGGGCGCGCCAGTTATGGCTGGCGCGTCAGAAGCCGGACTGGCGTGTCTGGCTGCCTCTGCTGCTGGGGGTGTTCGCCGTGGCTGCCGACCTGCCGTACCGCTCGCCCCGTCTGGCGGATGGTTGGTGGGCGCTGCTGGCTTATCCCAAGCTGTATGGGGCGCTGCTGTTGTGGGGACTCGCTTTGTGGGGGTGCCGGCGTGATGATGGGCAGTAAGGGGCAGCGCCGTCTGGGGACGGTCGTTAAGAATGCGTTCAACAGCTTGCTGCTGCCTGTTTTCAACGTGGTGGTCTCATTCCTGGTTATCAGGCGGGCTTCAGTGGAGCTGTGGGGGGCGTTTGTTAATGTGATGATTGTGGTGCAGTTGGCGGCGCACGTGGTCAATTGGGGCAACAAGGAGTATTTGCTGCGGGCTTTTAGCCAGGCGCCTGCCGGCATTAGCCGCGCCTGGCAAACCAGCCTGTGGACACGGTTAGCGCTGTTGGCCGTGCTGGTCGTGGTCGTTTGGTTTTGGGGGCTTCCGCCAGGACGGACGCTGCTGATCATTGGCTGGGGGTTGGGACAGGTATTGGTGCAATCCTATGACGTGCTGGTGCTGTACCGGCGGGATTTTCTATTTGCGGCGGCAGTGGAACTGGCGCGGCTGGCGGTGATGGCGGGCGTCATCTGGCAGCAGGGCCCCCTGGCTACGGTGGACACGCTTATTGCCTTGTTCTGTGGGGCGTACCTGGCGCAGGCAGCGGCGCTCATGTGGCGTTTCCGCCGCCAGACCTTTACGGGGGCGCTGGGGCGGGTGGACGTGCGCTACTTCCGCCTGGCATTCCCCTTTTTCTTGTTGGGATTGAGCGGTATGTTGCAATCGCGGATAGATTTGTACGCGGTGAATTTCTATTTGCCGCCAGCGCAAGTCGGCCAATACCAGGTTTTCATCAACCTGATGATTTATGCCCAGTCGGTCAGCGCCTTTGTGCTGCTTCCCTTTGTGAAGAGCCTCTACCGTTTGCAGACCCGCACCATTCTCAAAATCGCTGTCCGCCTCGCCGGTCTGGGCGTGCTGCTGCTCGGCCCCTTCCTGTTATTGGCCCACCTGGCGCTGGTGTACCTGTATGAATTCCGGCTGCCGCCGGCCATGTTGGCGGCGGGCGGCCTGTTTATTCTGCCCATTTTTGCCTATTTGCCGGCTATCTATGCCTTGTACAAAGATAACCGGCAGACCGCCGTGATTGGGGTCAATGCGGTGGGCATTCTCGTCAATTTTGGCCTCAAC
>CAYQYJ010000188.1:0-7087 GCA_964421605.1 uncultured Ardenticatenaceae bacterium
GATCGGTTGGCCCAGCGGCTCGTTGTCTGGTTGGTAATAAAGGCCCAGGCGGATCTGGTAGTTGCCTGCCGGCATTCCCGCTAACGACAACGTATGTTCATCCACAATAATTTCCCCAGCCTGCCAGCAGGTGGTCGGCAGCAAGCCATTTTGCGGCATGACGTCCTGCTGCCGGGCAATTTGCCCGTCAGCGTCCAGCAGATGCACAAACACCGTGTAGGCCGACTGCGGCTGAGCGCGCGCCGTCCAATACAGCGTCAGCGTCAGCGCCTCATCCACCGCCAGGTCGTAGCCGTGCAGCGTGATCTCTGGCCCAAAAGAGGCTGTTAATGGGTGGGTCAATGGGGGCAGCGCGGCCACTGTGATATGCGGCTGCGGCGGGGGCCATTCCAGCGGATTCACTTCCCAGCGTAGGCCCAAAGCCCAGGTGATGCTCAGCAGGCTGGTCAGCAGCCAGAGGCGTCCGCGTTCGTCCTGGGCGGCGCGGGCGGCGGTCAGGATGGGGGGAATGCCGGCAATAATCAGCCAGATACGGCCCACCTCTGCCCGGATTTGCCCGCTGGCGTTAAAGCCCAGCAGCGTAATCCAGAATGCCAGCGCTAGCGGCAGCCAGGCGCGCCGCTTGCCTGGGATGGGCCAGGGGCAAGCCAACAAGAAAACAGGCGGCCCCACAAACAGGGCAAAATCTACCAGATTCCAGCCTAGCCACAGCGCGTAACTGCGGCGCAAATCATTGCGCGCCGGGGCGGCGGCGTGGTAAATCTCCAGCGGCGACACGCCAGAAAACAGCCTATAGAGCGTCCAAATGGTGAGGCTGCCCAGACCCAGGGCGACGGCGTGGCGCAGCAGCGGTCGCCATTGCTTTTGGGGCAGGCAAGTAAGCAGCATAAAAAATCCGGCGACCAGCCCGGCCATGCCCGTGACCAGACTGAAAAAGGTTTCTACTGATAGGACGATGCCTGCGGCAAACGTCCAGCCGAGGCGACTGCGGCGCAGCCCGGTGTCTAGCCAGTACAGCGCCAGCAGCGTCAGGGTCAGGTAAATGGTGTCAAAGTTGGGCGTAAAGAGGAGGCGTCCGGGCAGAATGGCTACCAGGCCCGCCGCCAGCCAGCCACTCGCGCTGCCCCAGCGGCGCGCCGCCAGGCCATAGGCGGGCCACAGCGCCAGCGCTGACAGCAGCGGCGTCAAAACGCCCATCACCACGGCGGCAGCCAGGGCGGCGTCCGATTGGGCAGCCAGCCACAAGTCGCCGCAGCGAATGGCGCGCGCCCATTGACCAATCGGCTGGCTGACGTCTGGAAAGAGAGCCAGCGCCTGCTGAACGCCCCAGAAAACCAACACAATACCTGGCGGTTTGCTGCGCGGGTGCGGGTCAGCCGTGAATGTGCGCATCCGTTCCGGGTAATGCGCTAAGGCTGTCTCGATGGGGCCTAACTCCTGGGCGGCTGTCCAGTAACCGCTGACCTGGTTGGAAACGACGTATTCAAATTGCAGCGCCAGCGGGTGGGGGCGAGACAGGGCTAACAGAGCGGCTTGCAGCAGAGTAACCAGGCAGAAGAGACCCGTCAGGGCCAGCCACAGGCGCGATGGACGGGGCCGGTCGGTCAGCCAGCGTCCTAACGCCCACCAGCCCAAAGCAAACAGGACGGCGGCAGACGTGAACAGCAGAATGCGGCTGGCGGGCGGGGTAGGCGCCTGCCACCAATGCCATTCAGAGGGCCCGCGCAATGCCGGCAGCCACTCCCCCCAGACTACCAACGCAAACGCCAACCCCAACAGGCTGGCGCCTCGCACCAATCGCCGGTTACTCTCCATGCCGCGATTCTACTGGACTCTCCGGTCAAAGCAAAGGGAACGCGCCCGGCAGCTTTTTGGCTGGCGGTGCGTTATTCAGTACAATGAACCCGTTTTACCTTAACCATTTGCGCCCGCAAACAGCAACCAGTTACCAGGTGCGCGAGCTGTCAACAGTCGCTTACAGAATTGATGACTTGGTTCAGGTTGGCTTCACCACAGGCCCCAGGCTGCTGCCAGCGTGAGCGCCAACGTCAATTGGAGATGGACAACCCCTATGTTTGGAAATTGGTATCGAACTATCAAGATTTTTTCGATTTTTTTGCTGCTGGCTATGAGCGTCATTTTGGTGCGCGGGGCGCGTTCTGAAGTACGCAACTTTGAATTCGTCAGCGTCGGCAGCGACGGCTCACAGTCCAATAACGAATCTTTTTCGCCCACGCTGTCTGTTGATGGCCGCTACATTTCCTTTATGTCCTGGGATACCAGTTGGTTCCCCGAAGATGGCAACAATGCCCTCTGTTTACCGGCCATAAACTGCATGGACGTCTTCATGCGCGACCGGCTCACGGGCGAGACGCGCAAAGTTTCATTTACCTATGACGGCTCTATGGCCACTGATGACAGCGGCGAGCCCAGTATCAGTTTTGATGGCAGCCGTCTGGTTTTCACTTCATATGCCACTAACCTGGTGCCCAATGATACCAACCGGCAGGAATTTATCCGCGACGGTAATGATGTTTTTCTGTATGAATGGGCCAGTCATACCAACAGGCGCATCAGCCTGAGCAGCTCTGGCCAGCAGTTACAGGGTAACAGCTTTGGCGGCGTCATTTCTGGCGACGGGCGTTACGTCTTTTTTGTTTCCGAAGCGAAGAACGTAATTCCCGGTATCCTGCCAGACCCGACCAGCTGCGCCGACCCCATCATTGTGGGGCTGCGCTGTGGTCTCATCTACCGGCTTGATTTGGATACAAACCAACTGGAAGTTTTGGATGCCGTTGGCTATGATGGTTTGCCATCCAATGGGATTCATGCAGCCATGGGTAACGTTGACTACACAGGGCGTTACCTCACGTTTTATTCCTACGCCACCAATCTGGTTCCAGGGACGCCCGGCAATGGCGAGTATTACAACGTCTTTCTCTACGACTACCAGACGCGCAGTTTTACCCTGGTCAGTAAGAATCCGAACAGCGGCGCAGGCGGCAACAACGCCAGCGGCCAGACCCGCATCAGTCCCGATGGCAAGTACATCATCTTCAAATCGGACGCCACCAATCTGGTAGACGGCGATACCAACAATGAGGCAGATGCTTTCTTGTATGAAGTGGCCACCGGTCAGATTCGCCGTGTGAGTGTGACGCAGGATGGCGAACAGACCAATGGCCTCAGCCGCGAGCTGTCCATTTGTAACGATGGCCGCATCATCACTTTTAGCACCGATGCGGACAACGTGATCCCCAATGACACCAACAACACCCGCGACATCTTCTTCTATGATCGGATTACGAATCAAGTGCGCATCATTAGCCAGAATGAAGATGGACAATTGGGGGATATGAAGTCGCACAAGGCAGTGGTTTCGCCGGACTGCAGCGGGGTTGCCATTTCCTCCGAAGCTACCAACTTCATTGTCGGCGACAACAATGGCCAACGGGATATCTTCTGGGCAGAGATTGTGCGTCCTGCCATCTTCCTGGACAGCCATCTGTCTGCGCCGGGCTCGGCTAATCCCGGCGACACTGTCAAGTATAAAATTCACGTAGTCAACAGCGGCGACGAATCGGGATCGGCGACCGTTTATGTGCCTATTCCCGCCCATATGACCTACGTGCCCGGCTCTGTTTCTCTGGGCGGCAGTTACAATGAAGCGCTGAACCGGATTGAGTGGAGCGGCAGCCTGGATGGGGGGCTGGATTTGCTCATCTCCTACGATGCCGTAGTTGATCCCGATCTGACTGCCTTTACCCTGATCCGCAGCGAAGGCGTGATTAGCAGCGGCAGCCTGACGGGTGAGATGACGCAGGTGGTGGTGGTAAACGCCACAAACTGGGTTTTTGCCCCCGTGTTTGCGCAAACGGGTATCGGGTTGCCTTAATGGCGACAGGCGGGTAGGTGCGTCTAGCCGGCGCGCCTGCCCCATTTGGATAAACGCTTGCAACCGCTTCGCCCGTTGGCGCGCCAGTTGATGGCTTCACGTTCTATGCGACAGGGGATCGTGCTGATTGCCGGCACGACCCTGGCGTATGGTCTGGACTATCTGTTTAACCTGGTGGCGGGGCGGTTGCTGGCTCCGGCTGAATTTGGCACGTTGGTTGCCCTGGCGGGCGCGGGCCAGGTGCTCGTCGTTTCTTCGCGTGTTATCCAGACGGTTATTACCCATTACGTTACTGAATTCCAGGCCCGACCCAATGCCGCCGTGCGCACGGCGGCTTTTTTTCGCCGCACCTTTTCCGCCGCCTGGGTATGGGGTGGGGGGGCGACGTTACTGCTGCTGCTGCTCAGCCCTTCTTTTGCTCGCTTTCTGCGCACCGATGACGTAGCCGCCGTACTGGCCCTGACGATAACGGCTGTGCTGATGGTGGTGCGTCCGGTGGTGGGCGGCGTGCTGCAAGGGACGCAGCGATTCGCTGCCCTGGGCAACGTGCAGATTGTGCAGGCGGGGCTGCGTCTGGCGGTGGGAGCGGCGTTGATGATGGCGGGTTGGGGGGCGTTTGGGGCCATGGCGGCGCTGCCCGTAGCCAGCGCGGCGGCGCTGCTGTTCGGGTTGTGGCTGTTGGGGCGGGCTTTTTGGCAGGCTGCGCCAGCAGTGCATCACCAGGTCTCGTTTGGCGACTTTGTGCGTTACGCGGCTTACTCCGGGGCTGGCCTGGTGGGGTTTGCCTTGCTGGCGAATATGGACGCCATTCTGGCCAGGCGTTATTTTACGCCGCTGCTGGCTGGCAACTACGGCGCCGCTGTTACCCTGGGCAAGGTGGTGCAGTTTTTCCCCCTGGCTATTGTGCTCATCTTGTTCCCCAAGGCGGCGCAGCGACGGGCCGAGAAGCGGGACCCTGCCGGCATTCTCCTACCCGCCATGCTCATTGTCGGGCTGCTCTGCGGCGGCGTGGCGCTGATTTACTTCTTCTACTCTGCCCCGATTGTGCGCCTGACGCTGGGCAGCGCCTACGAAGTGCCTGGTTCCTTGTTGGGTCTGTTGGGGCTGGCGATGACCTTGCTTTCGCTGGCGAACGTCTGGCTTAACTACTTCCTCTCGCTCAATGAAACGCGCTTTGTCTACCTGATTTGGGCGGCTATTGTGGCGCAGGTGGCGTTAATGACCCTCTTTCACCAGGAGTTGTGGCATTTGCCGGCTATTGCCGCTGGCAGCGGGTTGTGGCTGACGGTGGCTGGGGCTATCTTGTTCTGGCGCACGCGGCGCCGCCAGCCGGCAGGAGCGGAACATGCACCCTAAATTGCTCTATTTTCGCCGCAAGCTGTTTCGTTATCGTGAGGTGGAGCGGGCGTTGGCTGCCGGCATTGGCTCGGGGCGGCTGCTGGATATTGGCTGCGGCGATGGGGAGAATTTACTCCGCTTTACTGGCTTACCTGCTCGCCGCGTGGGGCTGGAAGTTTCCGCGTCGCGGCTGCGCCAGGCGCGCCAGCAGCGCCTGGACGTGCTGCAAGCCAGCGGCGAGCGGCTGCCTTTCCCCGATGCCGCTTTTGACATGGTTTACGTGGCTCACGTGCTGCACCACATTGCCGACTATCCGGCTGTCCTGGCTGAAATTCGCCGCTGCCTGGCGCCGGGCGGCGTTCTTTTCCTGGTGGAAACGGTGACTGACCATCCCTTGCTGCGCCTGGCGCGGCGCATTCACCCGGTCTGGCGCGGCGACGCCGTGGAAGTAGACTGGCGCTACGCTGAACTGCGCCAGATTCTGGGGCAGGCAGGCTGGCAGATGGCCCAAAGCGAGCGGTATAACCTGTTCTTTTTTCTGTGGGAGATGCTGCCTCTGGCTTTCTGGCCCCTGGAGATTTTAACGCCCTTTTTTGTTTATCTGGACCTGCTGCTGGCGAAGTTTTTGAAGAAGTATTCCGTACACTGCTATTTTGTGCTGCGCTAAACCCCAAACGGTGACGATCTCTTTAGCTGCATTCCAACCCAACAAACCGGGCCAAAAGGTAACCATTCACGCCCCCCGTAGGTTGAGCCTATCGAAACCGGTTCCCTGCGACAGGCTCAGAGCTTGCCCTGAGTTTACCGAAGGGGAGCGGGGTGAACGGTTACGGGCAATTGTTGGCGCATATGCGCCAACAATTTCAGGGTGGTGCAAGGCACTGGCCGAACGGTTTTGGCCTGTTGGAACTCCTGTGGCCAGTGCCTCGCACCTGTATAGTTATTCGTAAAATTCGTGTCATTCGTGGCAGATTTTGGGTCTACTGGATCTGTCAACCGGTATTGTTAGCGGGGGTGGGTAAGCCATCGAAGAAGTCTACAACGCCCGTTTCCAGGAAATATTCCGCGCCCACGACGAGCAGTCCCGCCTGCTGGATGAGTCGTTCCAGGATCTCCGACCCATGCCGTAAATGGTTGGCTGAGGCGCGAATGTTTGCCCGCACGGCGTGTTGTATCAGTTCTTCGCGGTTTGCTCGCAGCTCTGTCAGCAACAGTTCTTCGACCGAGGGGCGGATGCGGTCCACAATGGAATGCAGGTTCGACGAACGGTTGGTGGTGGGGCGCTCCAGTTCTTCCAGAGTAGCCACCACAGCGCCGCACGTGGAGTGCCCCAAGACCACGACCAGGCGCGTGCCGAACCGCTCGGCGGCAAATTCAATGCTGCCTACGAGTGAAGGGGCCACGATATTGCCGGCAACGCGGATGACAAAGAGATCGCCCAGCCCCTGGTCGAAGATGATTTCTGCCGGCACGCGCGAATCTGAGCAGCCCAGAATAATGGCGAACGGCGCCTGACCCGTTACCAACGCCGCGCGCCGGGCCTGGTTAGTAAGCTGGCTGTAACTTTGCACGCCAGCCACAAAGCGACGGTTTCCCTCTTGTAAACGTTGCAGCGCTTCTAATGCAGGGGTCACAACGAATTCCTTTATTTGATGTTCACTGCTGCTCATTCTTGTTTTTACCTGTCTGGCAGCGTGGTGGGTAACACCTCTGCATACTGTGGTAATGTCTTGAGCAGCATACCAACCCGAAAATGGGCGAAAATATCGGCGCTGGGCAATTTTGGGCGCATACGCGCCCAAAATTGCCCATAAAAACGGGTGTCAGCCCCGCCGCAGGCGGGGCTGACACCCG
>CAYQYJ010000189.1:0-7081 GCA_964421605.1 uncultured Ardenticatenaceae bacterium
GACCCGCGAAAATCTAGCGATGGAATGGTAAAATGGGAATGCTCAGCCGTGGTGATCTCATACATTTCCAGGGTGGCGTTGAGGGCGTCTTGCGGGGAGCCGCTGATAAAGGTGACAATGGCGGGAGCGGCGGCCATGGCGAATGCGCCAATGCCGGCAGTTTCCGTAATCGTGCTGTCGCCAATGTCCGCGTTGGCGTCGGCGCTGCTAAAACCAGAGAAGTAGAGACCGTCGGGAACCTGGGCAGGGGCAGTAAACCAGGCATCCCCCAACCCGCTAACGCGAATGCCAAAATCGGTGCCATTGCGAGCCATGGTGGTGACGATGGTGCTGCCGGCAACGCCATGCCCGGCGTCGCACATTGCCTTGCAAGCCGCCATCACCGGGTTCAACACGCTTAAGGCATTGTCGCCCAGGAATTGCAGAATAGTAGCCGTAACAAAGCGGTTATCACGCGCCTTCGCCAGCAGCGGGGCTAATGTTTTCAAAAAGAGGAGCGACCCCGCCTTATTGCGGTTGTGCCCCTCATCCCCCATGTGCAGCGCTTCCGCCAACAGGGCGCGCATGTCAATGCCGGCGCTACCAGCCAGAGCGTCCGCCAATGCCGGCCCCATTACGTCATTCATCCAGCGCAGTTTGCTGATCACGGCTGGGCTGTACGCGCCATAACGCAGCACCTTGCCGTAGCCTTCGTTCAAATTAGAAAAGGCTCTGTTGCCATGCGTCCGGTTTTCGACGATGTACAGTTGCATGGAAGCGGAGGTCACCCCAGCCATGGGACCAACTGCCTGGTGGTGATGGCAAGGGGCGAAATCCACTTCGCCGGATTCGACCATCCCCACCGCCCGCGCTTCATCGGCAGCCAGCCCCTCAAACAACAAAGCGCCAATGACGGCTCCGCGCAGCGGGCCGGACATGCGCTCCCAGGTGATGGGCGGGCCGGCGTGCAGCAGCAAATTGTCGCGCATCTGGGGGATCACGTCGCGGGCGCGGGCTATGCCTGTCAAGATAGGGCGCGCCGCCATGATGCGTTGCACAACTGTCTGGTTTGCCTGATCAATGTCAATCATGGAAGTCTCCTAACTATAAAGGTGCGAGGCACTGGCCACAAGAGTTCCAACAGGTCAAAACCGTTCGGCCAGTGCCTTGCACCACCCAGGGGGTGCGAGTGGGTTTATGCCGGCAGCACATAACGCAACATTACCAGATAGTGGCAGGCGCTGCCGCCCAACACGAAGAGATGCCAGATAGCATGATTGTATGGCACTTTGGGGAAGGCGAAAAACAAGACGCCCAGGGTGTAGGTTAACCCGCCTGCTAACAACCATGCAATGCCATCAGGCCCAATCCCCACAGCCATCTGGCGAAAACCCAACACACCCAGCCAACCCATGACGACGTAAAGGGCAGTAGACAGATTCTCGTAACGGTGAATGGCGAGGGCTTTATAGACAATGCCGGCAATCGCCATCCCCCACACCACGGCAAACAACGTCCACCCCAATGGCCCGCGCATGGTCACCAGGAGGAAGGGCGTGTAGGTGCCGGCAATCAAGACGTAAATGGCGGCATGATCCAGGATGCGCAGGGTGCGCTTTGCCGGCAAATACGTCGCCGAATGGTACAAAGTTGACGCCAGATACAACAGAATGAGGGAACAACCATAAATGGTAAAACTGACTATGCGCCACACATCCCCATGAGCCGCCGCCATCACCACCAACACCGTCAGCCCCACCAGGCTTAATAACGCCCCAATGCCATGCGTTACACTGTTTAAGAACTCTTCTCGCCGTGAATAATAAATCCGAACCGTAGGCTTCCGGTTTGCTTTTTCTTCCATAATACTTCCTTTTTCTGTGGAGTTCTCCATACGGTAGCGCCGCACTGAATCGTGGTGGGTGTCAGCCCCGCCTACGGCGGGGCTGACATCCATTTTTATGGGCAATTTTGGGCGCGTTTGCGCCCAAAATTGCCCGGCGCTGATGCCTTTTGCCCGTTTTGTGGAACCGATATGCGGTTGAAGAGATCGCCACGATTTACTGGGGCGATACCATTTGCTGAATTGCGCGGACAAACTGACAGTTTGTCCTACAGGTCTCCGCGCCCTCTGCGTCTCCGCGTGAGGTTATTTTCGGATTAGGGTCGGGCAAGGATGCCCAACCTACGTCCATCGAAGGAGCCGCATCGTTTCGGCATAGGGGAAAATGTGGAACAGTTCGCCGCGACGCAAACCCGCCTGTGTCTCGCGCCAGAAAGCCACATCACACAAATCCCCATGATATTCCAGAAACACCTGCCGCAGCGGTTCCGACAAACCCAGGAAATGGACAAACTCTTCGGGGAAAATGTCCCCTTTGTTGATGTGAAACCAGGGCTCAGCCGCCAGTTCATCCTCATAGCTGGCCCGCGGCGGCACACGACGGAAGTTGCAATCGGTCAGCAAAGTCAATTCGTCGTAATCATAAAAGACTACGCGCCCATGCCGCGTCACGCCAAAGTTCTTCAGCAACATATCGCCCGGAAAAATATTGGTTAGCGCCAGGTCTTTGATGGCGTTGCCATAATCAATGACTGCCGCGCGCGCCAGTTCTGGCTCCGATTCGCGCACATAAATATCCAGCGGCGTAACGCGCCGCTCCACATAGGCGTGGGCGATAATAACGTGTTGGTCATCAACGCACACAGTTTGCCGCGCCTGCGGCAGCATCTCTGCCAGCATATCCTTTGAAAAACGCTGGCGGTCAATCTTGAGATGCTCAAACGCCTGCGCATCCACCAGCCGGCCCGCGCGATCATGCGAATAGACCAACTCATATTTAGCCTGCACTTCCAGGCGAGTCATATCCTTAGGGTGGGCAAAACGATCCTTTATCAGCTTAAACACCATGTCATAACTGGGCAGGTTGATCACCATCATAACCATGCCCCGCTGTCCCCGCGCCATCTCGAACTGATCGTCGGAATACGCCAGGTGATGCAAGAAGTCACGATAAAGTTCCGTCTTCCCGTGCTTGTTGTAGCCAATGGAGATATACAGTTCAGCGATTCGCTTGCGCGGCATAATACTCTTCAGGAACTGTACCAGATCATAAGGCCGTTCGGTATCTACGTGAAAGTAAGAACGGGCAAAGCTGAACAAAACGCTCACGGGGTCTTCATCTAGCAATACGGCATCCACCACCAGGCCGTTTTGACCGTGAAGTAACGCCAGTACCAGCGGCGTCAGATGCGCGCCGCTGTAAATGCGCCCCACCAGATAAACGCCCATTCCGCGATAAAAAGGCGCCTTGACCATTTCAGCCCGGTCAACTGTGCGCAGCGCGCCCATCTGGCGCAGGCGTTGTTCGACAAGCTGCGCCACTTTGTGGGCGTCGCCATCCAGGTCGGCAAACGGCGCGGCAAAGGCATAAGCCGTCAATATCTCTTTAATCAGAGCGATAGTGCCAAGCTGTCGGGCGTGGGGGCGATGAACGGGCGTCTTGGCTGGCGTTGGCGGCGTTTCATAATCGGTGGCGACAAATTCAATTTGGGGATTGACGCCAATGGTGGCAAATATGCGGCGGGTAATGGAGTTAAAGAAGGTTTCAGCTAACTCCCAGTCATCGTGGTCAAAAATAAGGCCAGAGTAAACAGCCTTCATGCCGGCCCAGATAAACCTGTCATCCAGGCGGGCATTCAATAATCCCTGGATGCGGCGCACCACCTGGTCAACTACCTGGCGATAGAGCGCCAGACGCAAAGCGGCGTCTGCTTGCATTCCCTGCCAATCTCTGGCAGTGAAGCGTTGTTCGGCCCGTTGGGTAATCGTCCTAAATTGCTGGCGGTAAGCCAGGAACGCTTCGTGGATAGCAAAAGCGCCAATATTGGCAACGCGACTGTCGGTCAGACGGGAACTCATTTTCGTTTTAACTGCGCCAGCAAGCCCATCATTCTCTCATTGCCGCCAGCCGGGGGGCGCCATTCCACGTGGACCGCGGCTGCTCCCTGCGCGGTAAGACTGTCATAGAAAGATTCCAGACCGATGTTAATGGCTGCCAATGGCTTCTGTAAGATAGCTAAGGGGACTGGCGCAAAAGTTGTCGCCGCCTGTTCTGCCCAGCGCTGCGCCACCACTTCTATCAGTGCGCCTATTTCGTGGTATACCACCGCTCCGGCAGCAGCCAGGCGATCTGCCTGAACAGACAACCCTTGCGGATCAGCCTCTGTGCCCACTAACAACACCGCGACTTCTACGGGGCGCTGCGCCTTGACGGCGGCAATGGCGGGCGCCAGTTCTGCCGCCGGATCGGGGTGCGCCCCTTCGCCCAACACCACATCTAGCACAATCAGCCCCACTTCTGTATCGGCCGCCTCCTGGCGCAGTCGCCGCAGCCGCAACGCATTGTCCAGCATCGGGTGCAGCCGTCCCTGCGTAAACTCATCTGCGCCCATATCCAGCATGGTGTGCCCTTGGCTATGCGTAATCTGGGGCAGCGCCTGCGTCGGGCGTAGGGGGACGTTGCTGTAAAGAGGGAAGAGTACGCCCTGCCAGGCGAGCATGGCTTCGTAAGCCAGCGTCCCACCAGAAAACAGACCGCGCACATATCCTTTGGCTGGCGACGTGTCGTCTGTGGTTAACGGGCGCGCCTGGCTCAGATACCGTACCGCCTGCTGCGCCGCGTCTTCCAGGCTGGAGACCATTAGCAGACGCCCGTCCAGTCTTCCCAGAGTGGGCGGGTAGCCCATAAAGTAGACAATAACGGGCTTGCCTGTATTCAAAGCTGCCGCCAGCAGACGCGCAGCCACTTCAGGCGCGGGAGGTTTGGACACCAGCACGATTACGTCTGTATCTGGATCGCGGCGCAGCAAATCCAAGGCTTGCAAGGCAGTGATGCCGCCTACTTCCAGCGACAGGTCCCGACCGCCTATGCCAATCGCTTGCGAAACGCCGGCGCCCAAAGCATGGACGCGGCTGGTAATTGCCTGCAAACCTGTGCCCGTGGCCCCAATCAAGCCAATTGCCCCCCGCCGCACGCGATTGGCAAAGCCCAATCCCACGCCATTGATGATGGCTGTGCCGCAATCTGGCCCTAACAGCAGCAGTCCAGTCTCGCTGGCTTGTCGTTTGAGGGCCAGCTCATCTTCTAAGGCAACATTATCGCTGTAGAGAAAGACATTCTTGCCCGCTTCCAGGGCAGTGCGCGCCACGTCGGCGGCATAACGACCGGGCACAGAGACCAGCACCCAGTCGGCGGCGGGCAGCAACCGGGCGGCAGTAGCCAGGCTGCGCGGGCGAAAGGATTGGGCAGCGGCAGCGCGGCGCTGTTGAATCAGGCTGTCCAGTTGGGCGAGGGCGGATTGGGCGGCGGCAGCATCTGCCGCTTTAACCACAATAAGCAGGTCATCGGGCGAGGTCTGACTGGCGGCTGGGGGCAGCAAGTCGCTGCCAGCCAGAAGTTCGCGGTTGGCGGGTGTGGCCATGACAATGCCGGCATCTTCTACCCCCGGCAGCGCCGCCAACTCCCGCTGCAACTGCATCAACACCACAGAATCAAAATACGCGCCCGCCCGAATCTCAAACTGGGTCACACTCATAGCCAGGCCACTCCAGATTAACGCTGGTATTGGGACAGTAACGCCAAACCATGTCCTCTCGCTGCGCATTATACCCCGGCAAAGAACAAAAAAAAGCCCCTGGCGCAAATTCGCGCCAGGGGCCGCCGGTAGCTACGACGGAATCAATCTAAGCAGGAAACTACGGGTAACTCACCCAAAGCTGCCAGGTGCCGGAGCCCTGGTAGGAGCGAATGTACCACAGATAGTAACCAGACGTGCCACTATAAGTAATCTGTTCACTGGACGTGGCGCCGAGAGAGCTGGCAACCACACTCCAACCGCCGAAAGCGCCGCGCTTCAGCAGATAGAGGTCGAAGTCCGGGCCAGTGCCTTCCAGGCACAGTTCTTGCGTGCCAGAACCAGCCGAGTACCAACCATAATCCACATCACCCGTGCCGCTCAAGGAACCGGTGAAGTCTGGGGAGCCTTCACACGCGCCTGGGCCAGGGCCGCCGCCTTCCAACAGGGAGTAGAGCAGCAAATTGGGGGAGCCAGCGCCAGGATTGCCCACAACGCCAGCAGTGGCTGTAGCCACAATCTGCGCCCCAGTTGTGGCTGGAGAGTCAGAGGGATGCGCCTGCAGCCAGAGGGCAGCGACGCCAGCTACGTGCGGCGAGGCCATCGAAGTGCCGCTGATGGTGTTGGTAGCGCTGTCGCTGGTATACCAGGCAGAAGTGATGTTCTCGCCAGGAGCGAAGACGTCCAGGCAAGAACCGTAGTTGGAGAAGCTGGAGCGGTTATCGTTGCTGTTTGTAGCGCCCACAGTGGTAGCCGCCGCGACGCGAGCGGGGGAATAGTTGCAGGCATTGGCGTTGGAATTGCCGGCAGCAATCGCATAGAAAACGCCATCGTTAATCGAGTTAATGACCGCATTATCCATCGAGTTGGACGGGCTGCCGCCCAGGCTCATATTCGCTACGGCCGGGTTGCTGCCTGTGTGCTGGCTGGTCACCCAATCCACCCCTTCAATAACGTCAGAGGTAGGACCAGAACCATTGCAGCCTAAAACGCGCACGGCGTAGAACGTCACCTGCTTGGCAACGCCATAGGTGGAGCCGCCAATCGTGCCCGAAACGTGTGTTCCATGACCGTTGCAGTCCGCAAAGCCATTGTTGTCGCCTGTGGCATTGTAGCCGCCAGCAACGCGACCGCCGAACTCATTGTGCGTGGTGCGGATACCCGTATCAATCGTGTATACCTTGACGCCTGCACCCGTGTAGTTGTAGACGTACTGGTTGTCCAACGGCAGATTGCGTTGGTCAATGCGGTCCAGCCCCCAGGTGGGGTTGGGCTGGACGTCAATGATCGTCATTATCTGGTCCACTTCCACATACTCGACAGCAGGGTTAGCGCGGACAGCATCCAGGGCTTTAGCCGGCAGGTAAGCGGCAAAACCGTGCAAAGCATCCGTATAGGTGTGACCAACTCGACCACCTAAAGCCGTCACGGTATCCATAACGGCGGTAGCGCTAACGGCAGTCGT
>CAYQYJ010000190.1:0-3074 GCA_964421605.1 uncultured Ardenticatenaceae bacterium
GAAAATTTGTAGCCCGATTTTCCAAATCGGGTATCGAACTGGAAGTTCGATTTACAAAGGAGCGGTGGATATGGCTCAGATAACGTTGTATCTGGATGATGAACTGGAAGCGCGGCTGCGGGCGGCAGCCAGGATGGCTAACCTGTCGCAAAGCCGGTGGGTGGCCAACCTGATTGCGCAAAAGCTGCAAAATGAGTGGCCCGCAGCAGTGGCGGCGCTGGCTGGGGTGTGGCAGGATTTCCCGGAAGCAGCGACGCTGCGGGCCTCGTTGGGCCAGGATATAGAAAGGGAGCCTATCGAATGAAATATATCCTGGATACCAACACCCTTATTTACTTTTTCAAAGGGATGGGGCAGGTGAGTGTGCGTCTGCTGCAACATTCGCCGCAGGAAATTGGCATTCCCGCCATCGTGCTGTATGAGTTAGCGACGGGGATTGCAAAGTCCACGCAGCCGGAAAAGCGGCAGAAGCAACTGGCGGAATTAATGGCGGTAGTGGACATTTTGCCTTTTGGCGCAGCCGAAGCGCAGCAGGCGGCGCGGATACGGGTGACTCTGGAGCAGGCGGGGGCGCCCATTGGTCCCTATGATGTCCTGATTGCGGCCACAGCGCTGGCGCAGCAGGGCACGCTGGTAACGCACAATCTGGCCGAATTCAGTCGCATTCCGGGGCTGCTGGTGGAAGATTGGTTTAGCTGAATCTGTTTTGTCCTCATGCAACTGTGTGCTAACATCACGGGCAGCATCCTGATCGGGCGGTTTTTGTCTGTGCTGCGTACTACTGAACTTCTAAGGATTTTCACCGCCAAGACGCGAAGATCGCAAAGAAAAACCAGGGAATCTCGGCGTCTTTGTGGCAAGTAGATAGTGTGCTGCCGCTAACACGAGAAGATGGCGAAGTGTGAGGTACAGGACTATGAAGCAATATGGTCGCATTGCGGGTTGGGGCAAGTACGTTCCGGCCCACGTGATTACGAATCATCATCTGGAAAAAACGATAGAGACCAGTCACGACTGGATTGTGCAGCGCACGGGTATCCATGCGCGGCACGTGGCCACGGCGGGGGAAACGACGTGTACGATGGCCATGGAAGCCAGCCAGCAGGCGCTGGCGCGGGCGGGACTGGCGCCGACGGAGCTGGACATGATTATTGTGGCGACTTCGACGCCTGATCATCTGATTCCGGCTTTGTCCAGCGAGGTGCAACATGCGTTGGGGGCGGTGGATGTGCCGGCATTTCAAATCGGCGCCGGCTGCGCGGGTTTCATTTACGCCCTGAGCACCGCTTACCAGTTCATTCACAGCGGCGCCTGCCAGAACATCCTGGTGGTGGGGGCGGAACTGCTCAGCCGCCAGTTGGACTGGCGCGACCGCGCCACCTGTATCTTGTTTGGCGACGCCGCCGCGGCTATGGTGGTGCAAGCCACCGACCAGCCGTGCGGCTTGAAAAGTTTTGTGTTGGGGTCTGACGGCGGGCAGGGGCATCATTTGCTCGTGCCGGCAGGCGGCTCCGCCGAACCGTTTGGGCCAGACACTTACGCCAACGGGCGGCAGTTCGTGCAAATGAACGGGCGCGAAGTGTTTAAGTTTGCCACGCGCGTCATTGGGCAAAGCTGCCGCGAGGCTGTCGCCAGAGCTAACCTGACGCTGGACGAGATTGATTGGATTATCCCGCACCAGGCCAATTTGCGCATCATTGAAGCGGGGGCGCGCCAGTTAGGGCTGCCGCTGACGCGCTTTATTGTGAACATCCAGGAGTACGCCAACACCGCGTCCGCCTCCGTTCCCCTGGCGCTGATTGAAGCGTTGGAGAGCGACCAGGTACAGCCCAGCGACACTTTATTGCTGGTGGCATTTGGCGCAGGGCTTTCCTGGGGGGCGGCGGTGCTGCAAATGTCGCCCACTTGAAAAGAGTTTCACGCAGCAGTCCGCTTATGCGGAGACGCGGAGGGCGCGGAGAAAACATTTCACCGCAAAGACGCGAAGAACGCCAAGAAAACAAGAGCATGAAAGTATTGCTGCACAGCATCGGCTGCCGCCTTAACCAGAGTGAAATCGAAACGATGGCCCGCCAACTGTTGGCGGCAGGCCATGAGATTGTCACGGACGCGGCGGCGGCGGATAAGGTGATCGTGAATACATGCGCGGTGACGGCGGAAGCGGCGCGCGACGCCCGTAACCTGACGCGCCGTTTCCACCGCCAAAACGAGGCGGCGGAAATCGTGTTGACCGGCTGCTACGCCACCGTAGCCCCGCAGGAGTTGGCGCGCGTGAAAGGGGCGGGCAGAATCGTGGCTAACCCGGAGAAAGATCGGTTAGTCCAGATGCTGGTTCCCGATGCGCCTGGAGAACAGCGCGTGTTTGAGCAGGCGCCAGCCCTGCGCGAGTTTTTGGCGGGGAGCGTGGGCGCGACGCGCGCTTTCATTAAAGTCCAGGACGGCTGCGACAACCATTGCACCTTTTGCATCACCACTGTCGCCCGCGGCGCGGGCCAGAGCCGCCACCTGGGGGACGTGGTGGCAGAGATTCAGGCGCATCACGCCGCCGGCTACCAGGAAGTGGTGCTGACGGGGGTGCATTTGGGCAGCTATGGACAGGACCTCGGTCACGCAACGGGTTTACGCGACCTGGTGCAAGCGATTCTGCGGCACACCGACATGCCCCGTGTGCGTCTGTCCTCCCTGGAGCCATGGGACATCACGCCTGACTTTTTCGAGCTGTGGCAAGATGCGCGGCTGCTGCCCCATTTACACCTGCCGCTGCAATCGGGCAGCGACAGCGTGCTGCGGCGCATGGCGCGGCGGACGCGGCGCGTCAGTTTTCGAGCATTGGCGGCGGCGGCGCGGGCGGCTATTCCCCATCTGAATTTGACCACAGACATCATCGTGGGCTTCCCTGGCGAAACGGCAGCGGAGTTTGCGCAAAGTCTGGACTTCGTGCGCGAAATCGCGTTTTCACGGCTGCACGTCTTCAATTACAGCCAGCGCCCAGGCACAGCGGCGGCGGCTATGCCCCATCAGGTGCCGCTGGAGACGCGCAAGGAGCGCAGCCGGCGCATGATTGAACTGGGCGA
>CAYQYJ010000190.1:3174-7073 GCA_964421605.1 uncultured Ardenticatenaceae bacterium
GTCTGGATTCAGGCTAATCTGTCCGCCATCTTATAAAAAAGAGGAGGTGGTGTGCATGTGTAGTTATTTAGCTAAACATGCCGTGGCACTATCTCCTCTGATGAGTAAATAGTGCCACGGCAAAACGCAAAAGCCGCTTGAAAGGTCTCTTCGGGGATTTTGGCAAGCGGCTTTTGTGTTGCCAGGATGACGACGTTTCAGGAGTAAGGCGTAATTTTTGCCGGCATTCCCGCCCCGTTGCATAATAGCCGCTCGCAGGTAAAGGCGCGTCGCATGACCGCCTCGATTCAAACAGGATAAAGGAATAGCACCCATGAATTCAACCGGATTAAAAGCGGGCCTGATTGCGCTGATGGCCATTCTCATTCTCGTCCTGGGATTAAGCGCGTGGCTGCTGATCCAGGAAAGCCGCAGCAGCAGCGAGCCAGCCGCGACGCCTGTCAGCCAGAGCCAACCCACCGCCGACGCCGCCCAGCCGCCGACCGTCGCCGCCACCCTGCCGCCGCCCGTGATACAGATTCTGCCCTCCGCTACCCCCACGGAAACGCCCATCCCCACCGACACGCCGCCGCCCACGGAAACGCCGCTGCCTACTGAAACGCCTGAACCCACCGCCACACCCACGAACACCCCTGTACCTGTCGTGGTGGCGCCACCGCCGACGGCTGTGCCGCCCACAGCCGTGCCCCCTACGGCGATCCCCCCTACACCCGTTCCCGTGGAGACTTTCGGTCTGGCAGCGACCCATTTTGGGCTGCAACCCCGCTCCCAATTTAATCCGGGCGGGCAAATATGGTTTGAATTTACCATAACCAACAGCCTGGGCGCGCCCGTCTCCTTTGGCGCATTGGGCGTGATGCCTAAAAAAGATGGCGTCGATCGGCCCGAATGGTATCAGCACAGTTATGGCGGCAACAACGACGCTATCCCGGTCAATGGGTTGAACCACGAGGATCGCATCATTTTGAACGAGCGGGGCAACTACACGCTGCGCCTGGTCATTTGCTTTGCCGATTACAACAGTTGCCGCAGCAGCGGCCCCTGGGTCACGTTGACTCAGGAAATTCCCGTCACCATTAACTAAACGTAACTATTGAGCTTCAGGGTGGTGCAAGGCACTGGCCGAGCGGTTTTGGCCTGTTGGAACTCCTGTGGCCAGTGCCTCGCACCTGTACAGTTACAACTAAACAGCGTCTATGAAAACAATCCCCGTTATCCTCTTTGGCGCCGGCGGCGTCGGTCAGGCTTTGCTGCGGCAAATTATGACCAGCCGCGAACGGGTAGCCGCCCGCAACCAATGTCATTTTGACGTCGTGGCCATCATTGACAGCCGCAGTTGGGTATGGGAACCTGGGGGGCTGGACGACAACCAGATCAGCGAAGTTATAGCCGCCAAGCAGTCTGCCAGCCGTCGCCTGTCGCTGGAAAAAGCCAGCGACGCGCAGACCGCCGCCGCAAACGCCCGCGTACGCAAAGCGGCGGCGCGCGGCGAAATCAAACCGTTGGGAGACGAGCGCCCGGATAATCTGGGCGTGCTGGCGATGGCAGAAGCCGCCGGGTTAGCAGGAGCGGTGGTGGTGGACGTGACCGCCGCTGCCGGCATGGAACCCACCCTTGCCCAGGCGCTGCAAATGGGGTATGGCGTGGCTCTGGCCAACAAGAAGCCGCTGGCGGGGCCGTGGGAAACGGCGCGCCCGTTCTACCATCACCCGTACCTGCGTCACGAATCTACGGTGGGCGGCGGGCAGCCGGTCATCGCCACCCTGCGCTATTTGCTAGACACAAACGATCCCATTTTGGGCATTGAGGGGCAGTTGAGCGGCACGCTGGGCTTTATTTGCCAGCGGATGGACGAAGGTGTCCCTTTCTCGGCAGCGCTGGCGGCAGCCAAAGGTAAAGGGTACACAGAACCAGACCCGCGCGAGGATTTGGGCGGTCAAGATGTGATGCGCAAGCTGATGATCCTGGGGCGGATGGCGGGTTGGCCCTTAGAAGCAAAAGACATTCTAGTAGAATCGCTTTTCGCGCCCGCGCTGGCGCATCTGTCTGTGCCCGAATTCATGGCGGCAGCCGTGGCGCTGGATGGATCCATGCGGGATCGGGTCAATGCGGCGGCGGCGGCAGGGGAAGTGCTGCGCTTTGTGGCGACGCTGGCGGGGGGACGGGGCAGCGTGAGCTTGAAACCTGTGCCCGTGGAAAGCCCGCTGGCGAACCTGAAGTACATCAGCTTTCGCACAGAGCGATATGATGACGAGCCTTTGTTGATTGCCGGCAAAGGCGCGGGGCTAGAGATGACGGCGGCAGGCGTGCTGGGCGATATGATTGATCTGGCGCGGGAGATGAAGTAGACCAGCCCTATGCGGCTTCCCGCGTTCAGGTCGCCCCCCATTCCCCGCGCCGCGGGCGTTACCGACCGCCAGGTCGCCCTCGGCTTGAGCGCGCGCTTTTACGACGAACTACTCAGCGGGCTGCCCGACGTGCTGATGCCCACTATCCGGGCGCAGTTGGGGCTTTCCTTTCTGCAAATCAGTCTGTTATCTTTGACGCTCAATTACGTGGCGGCAGCGGTTGAGCCTGTCAGCGGGCTGCTCATTGATGTGTGGCCGCGGCGCTGGTTGATGGCCTGGGGGGCTGCCGGCATTGGCGTGTCCATCATCTTGATAGGCGCAGCGCCCACTTTTCTGGCGCTGGCTGTCGCTTTTGGCATCTATGGACTGGGATCGGGCCCGCTGGCGCACACGGCAGACGTGGCGCTGGTTGAGGCGCATCCCGCTGCGCCTGACCGCATTTTTGCCCGCGCCACCATGCTGGCTACGGTGGGGGCGCTGCTGGGGCCAGCTTTGGTCACGCTCACCTTCTGGTTGGGGCTGCCCTGGCGCTGGCTGCTGGTGGGACTGGGTGCGTCCAGCCTGGTTTACGCCGCCGCCCTGCTGCGCACCCATTTTCCGCCGCCGCTTCCCGCCCCAGACCATGAGAACCCGCCAGGTATATTGGCGCGTATTGGCGGCAGCGTCAAAACCGTGTTCGCCCACCCCGCGGCGCGATACTGGCTGCTCTTTTCGCTGGCCTTTGAACTACTGGAAACGCCATTCCAGTTCACCACGGTCTGGCTGGCGGAACACGTGGGCATGTCGCAGGCGCTGGTAGGGGTGTATCAGGTGATGGGGATGGCTGTCGGGCTGGTCAGTTTGTGGACCTTAGACCGCTGGCGACAACGAGTTTCCACGCAGCAGGTATTGTGGCGGGCAGCCATTGGCGTGGCGCTGCTGTATCCAGCCTGGTTGTTTACGCCAGGTATTTGGCCCCGTTTCCTGTTGGCGATACCATTGACGTTTCTGTTTGCCATGTTTTGGCCCATCGTGCGGTCGCAGGCGTTAGCCACCCTTTCGGGGCGGGCTGGGGCTATGACGGCGGTTCTGTCTTTGTTGGGGCTGCTGCCGCTGCCACTGCTGTTGGGAATGCTGGCGGACCAGACGACGTTGACGCTGGCTATGTTGGCGGCTTTTGGCGTGGGAATTGCCGGCATTTTCTTGATGATGACGTTTAACAAAAGCTTTACGTAATCGTGGTGGGCAATTTTGGGCGCCTATGCGCCCAAAATTGCTCGTCGCCGATATTTTTCGCCCGTTTTGTCGGGTTGCATAAGAGGTCGCCACAGTTTACCGAGGCATTACCTCCTACGGGAGAAAGAGACAATTTGACAAATTGTCCTACAGGAGAATGGGACAATTCGGCGAATTGTCCTACAGGAAAGAATGCGCCTGAATAAGATCCTTCTTTTTAGCTTGTTGGCGGCTTTGTGCGGGCTGTGGGCGTTCGTAGCCTGCCGCCCTACCAGCGAGCCGCCAGTTCTGGCTCTGCCGACGGAAACGACTATGCCTCAAGACACATTGCCGGCA
>CAYQYJ010000191.1:0-2279 GCA_964421605.1 uncultured Ardenticatenaceae bacterium
AATGCCGTGGCTGTAGCCGTGGCGCTCGGTTCGGGTGTAGCCATCGGCGTGGGCGTGTTGGTTGCCGGCAGCGTCGGCGTAACCGTTGCCGGCAATGTTGGCGGAATGGTGGGCCGCGGCGTCGCCGAAGCTGTCGGGGCGGGTGTGGCTGTGACGGGCATGGGAGAGGGCGTCAGTGTGGCCGGCGCAGGCGTGGGCGGCGCGGGTGTTGGCGGCACAGGCGTCGGCGGAATGGGGCTGGCGGGCAGCGGCGGCAAGAAAATCCCCCGATTCGCCTGAATCGTGACGCTGCTCAAACAATTTGCCGTCATAATCTGATACACCGTTGTGCCATGCCGCAGCGCCAGCGAGAAAAGCGTATCCCCCGGCTGTACCACGTAAGTCACCCAGGACAGCGGCGGGCCACACGGTGGACGGGTGGGGGGCGTTGGCGGCAAATACAGCACAGTCCCCGCAAAAATCAGGCTGTTTTCCAGGCAATTAGCCCGCTGAATTTCGCTGATCGTCGCCCCTGAGCGGGCTGACAGGGTAAACAGGCTGTCCCCCCGCGCCACCTGGTAAGGTCGCCACCCTTCGGGAATCAGTCCACAGGCGGGCATGACGGCGACAGCCGTAGGCGTATGGGCGCTGGGAGGTGTGGGCGCCGTTCCTTCCGCTGGCGTAAGCGTGGGCGGCGGCGTGTACGTGCTTGTGGGCAGCGCCAGCGTGGGGCGAGGTGTGGGCGAGGGCAGGCTGGATAGAGCCGGCATTGCCGGCAGCGCCGCCAGCCGCGCCTGGCGCGCGTCCACTTGCGTCAGCAGCAAGGCTGCCCCCAACGTCAGCGCCACTGCGCCCAGCAGCAAAACGCTGCTGCGCCAGGAGACCTCACTGGGGACCATCGCCGTTTTGTCCTTGCTGCAGCCTGGGCGTCAGAATGGGCAGCAAAACCGTAAAAGTGCTGCCTTGCGCTGTTTCACTCTCCACCCACACCCGCCCTCCCTGGGCTGCCACCAGACGTCGCACGGTCGCCAGACCAATCCCTGTCTCCCCCAGTCCGGCAATCAGCGGCTCGTCAGCGGACAGATGGGGTTCAAAGACGTGCGGGCGATCCTGTGGCAGAATGCCTTTGCCGCTGTCCCGTACTGCTAACTGAAAGACGCCCAACAACCCCATCCCCGTTGTTTGCTGTACATGCTGCGCCCGCAGTCGCACTGATCCCCCGCTGGCGGAGGCGCGGCAGGCGTTTTCCAGCAAATAGACCACTATCTGGTATAGCTGCTCTTGCTCCAGGCTTAATAAGGGCAGGTCTGGCGTAATGTCCAGGGAAAGACGTAAATGCTTTTGCCGGATCTGCCCCATCACCGCATCAGCCGCAGCCGTGATTGCTGCTGCCGGCATGGCTGGCGTGGTCACGGCAGGTCTGGGTGCATTCGGATCGGCGGCGTGGATGATTTGCTGCAACAGCAGCCCCATCCGTTCGCTGTTCCCCTTCAATCGCCGCAGAAAATCCCGCTGCGGCTCGTTCAACGCCCCTATCGTTTCCGACAGCAGCAGTTCCGTATAGCCAGCAATGACCATAATGGGCGACCGCAGCTCCTGCGCCAGCGCTACCACTGCCTGATCGCCGCGCGGCTGATCCTGCTGCGCCAACGCCGCTTGCAGTTGCCGCAAACGGCTGTGCGCCTCTTCCAACTCTGCCGCATAACGGGTGATCGTCTGCATCACCCATTCTGGACTGAGTTCTGTGTGCGCGGCTGCCAGCGCCGCGGCGGCTTCCGCTTCCGCCAGCGCTGCCCGCAGCGTGGCTGCTTCAGTTTCCAGGGAAGAGACTCTCTCCGCCGTTTCTCGTTGCGCTGCCGCTTGCTGCTCCAATTCCGCCAGCCGTGATTGCGCGGCTTGCAGTTTGGCGGCTGTTTCACCATCTTCCAGGTAGCGTGGGCTAAGCCGTTCGTCTGGGCTTTCTGCCCGTTCAACTTCCGTCTCCCGGCGACGCGCCAACGCCAGCAGCGCTCCCAGGTAGCCAGCTACAGCCGCCGCCAGGTCTACATCGGCAGCCGTCCACGCGGGTTGGTCCGCAGGCGCCGCGAACAAGAGCAGACCTTGCGCCGTTCCCCCTGCTGCCAGCGGCAGCACCCGCAGAGAACCGCCGCCAACAACGCCTAACTCCTGGTAAAGAGCAAATAGCTGCCGCGCGCCTAACCCGTCAGGCGATAGTTCCGCCGGCTGCTGCTGCGCCAGCGCCAGCCGCAGCGCGGGCCAATCGTCTAGTTTAAGCTCCCAATTTTGGGCAGCCTGTGCCC
>CAYQYJ010000191.1:2379-7064 GCA_964421605.1 uncultured Ardenticatenaceae bacterium
CCCAATTTTGGGCAGCCTGTGCCCTATTGACGCTGACCAGGCGCAGATGGCTGCGGCTGTCGCTGCTGGGCACGGCGATAGCTGTAAAATGCGCCGGCAAGCAGCGGGCTGCCATAACCAACGCCTCCATCAAGACTTCCTCCCGCGTCGCCCCGGTCAGCGGCGGCGTGGCCTGCCGCAGCGCCGCCGCCAACTGTTCGTTTTGCGGGCGGTTGCTCATTTGCGCCAGCAGCAGGCGGCGCAGGTTGGCGCGATAAGCAAAAACCGCCAGCAGCGGGAAAGCCATCAGGTGACCCAGACGAATCCAGTAAGGAATCTCGCTGGCTGCGGGGAAGGGTTCGGGATAGTTCCACAGGTGGGCGAAGTGCGCCAGCGCCAGCGTCCCCAGGATGAGCAGGCGCAGCCAATGTTCCTCCGGGCGCGCTCGCCAGATGGCGACCATGCCCGCCAACAGGGCTGTGATTTGCAGGACGCCCCACACCAGCGTTTGCGACGAGGCGTTGTAAGGGACCGCTGCCTGACCTTGCCAGACGAGGGAATACCAGTTGCCGGCAAAAAACAGATAAATGACGGTAGCCAGCAGCAGCCCGATGCCCAGCGCAGCGTCAAGCAGGCGTGGCGCTCCCCGCCACCGCGGCGCCAGCGCCCAGCCTAGAAACAGCGCCGTTACCGTGTTTAGCGCCTGTTCCAGCGGCGGCAGAATGGCGGCGTCTAGCAACTTTTGCTGCTCCGGCGCTGCCGCCAAAACGGCGGTTGCCAGCGCCGCCAGCAGCAGCGTCAGGCGCGCCAGCAGCAGCGCCGCCGCCGCCCAGGCGACCCGCCTGGCCTGGTCGTCGCTGCGCTCGCGGCGTACCTGCCACCAGGCCAGCCCTAGAGCCGCTTGCAGGGCAAACAGCGTTGCCAGGTGGTAAACCAGGTTACCTGGAGAGGCGCTTAAGAGTTGGGCTAACTGCTGTGAAATAGACACGTGTGCTAACGCGCCGCATGGCTGCGTCTGGCTGGGAGCGGAACCCGCGCCCCAGGTCAACATAAAAGATCATGCCTATAGCATAGCACAAAGTGACCTGGCGTGTGTAGCTTCTGGTGAAGCATTCGTGAAGAATACGGCGTTGGGCTGGCAACAAAAAGGGCAGATACACTGGCGCGCATCTGCCCTCAAACAAATCATCAGGTTGGCTGGAGGATTAGGCGAGGTCCTGGTTCCGCAAATATTTCTTGATCTCGATCAGAGCCATCTGTCCCACGCCGACAATGGACAGTAGGGCGTCGTCGCCCCCTTCGTTCAGCCGCGCCATCAAGTCGCCTACGGTGAAAATGCCGGCATCTACCAGAGCCGTTTCGGCGCGCTTGCCCATGCCAATAGCCTGGATGGGCATAGCCTCCGGAGAAGAGGCTGCGAGTTCTTCTTCCTGTATAGACAAGATTTCTTCACGCTTCTGCAAGCGGCGCATAAAGCGGTCTACCTGGCCTTCTGTGTCCACCAGACGTTGTTGGCCGGTGAAGAACGGGTGCGTGCCCGACCAGATTTCTACACTCATTTCGGGCACGGCGGAACCCACCGTCATTACCACCTCACCGTTAAGGATGACTTTGGCGTTGGGATACCATTCGGGATGGATATCTTTCTTCATACGACCTTACTCCAGGGGATAGACGCTGACGTACTTGCGTCCGTGCTTGGTTTCAAACATGACGCGGCCCTCGGCCATGGCAAAAATTGTGTAATCACGACCTAAGCCTACATTATTACCCGGATGGTAGCGCGTGCCTTTCTGGCGCACAATAATGTTTCCCGGGATAACCTGTTCGCCGCCAAAACACTTAACGCCCAGACGTTTGGAATTGCTATCGCGACCATTTCGCGTAGAGCCGCCGCCTTTTTTATGTGCCATAATACTCTCTCCTTATGCGGGAAGGGCGCTCAATGCCGCATCCGCCGCCGGGCGTCGCGGCTGGCAGCCTGCTTACCCCAAACTGATCTCGTCAATGTGCAGCCGCGTATAAGATTGGCGATGCCCACGGCGTAGACGATACCGGCTCTTGGGGCGATACTTCCAGACGAAAATTTTCTTGCCGCGATACTGCTCAACAACGGTGGCCCTGACGCTGACCCCCGCCACAGCAGGCTGGCCGATCTGAACGTGATCTTCATTAGCCAGGAGCAACACGTTGTTTAACTCAATTTTCTCACCGACTTCGTAGGGTAGTTTCTCCACAGAGAAACTGTGACCCTCTTCGGCGCGGTACTGCCGGCCGCCGCATTCTACAATTGCGTACACGATATACCTCCAAAAAAAACCAGCATTTTACAATGCCGGCTGGGTCAAATGTTATTGGCTGCCTGGTCGTGCGGTAACCAGGGCAACGGACTATAAATTATAGCCCGCGCCCTGTTTCCTGTCAAAAAATGGTAGACCTGGCAGGTTTACCAAACCTGCCAGGTCTGTGTTTAGAAGATGGTGCTGGCGCGTTCGGCGTGGTGGATGTGGGACATAAACTCGTGGCGCGTCTTTTCACAATCTTTGAACGCGCCGCGCATGGCGCTGGTGATCATGCGCGAATGCTCCTTCTTGATGCCCCGCATCATGGCGCACATATGCGAGCCTTCGATGACCACCGCCACGCCAATTGGGTCCAGGATTTCCGTCAGGGTGTCAGCCACTTCCTGCGTCATTCTCTCTTGTACTTGCAGCCGGCGGGCATACATTTCTACAATGCGCGGAATCTTAGACAGGCCAATCACCTTTCTGCCAGGGATGTAGGCTACGTGCGCCAGGCCAAAAAACGGCAGCATATGGTGTTCGCACATGCTAAAATATTCAATATTCCGCACTACGATCATTTCGTCATATTCCACGTCGAACAAAGCGTCGTTCACCAGTTGCGCCAGGTCGGTGCGGTAGCCGGCTAATAGCTCCTCATACATCCTGGCGACCCGTTCCGGCGTGCGTAACAACCCTTGCCGTTCAAGGTCTTCGCCCACGTTGCTCAAGATGGTGCGCACGGCTGCCGCCACTTCCGCCTGGTTTTGTAGGGTATAAGTTGGTTCCGCCAACGTTAGTACATCGGCCGCCTGGTAAACTTTGACGGCGTGCTCGCTGAGCAGGTTGGGCTCGGTTCGGTTTCCATTTGTTGGACTCATCTTCGTTTCCTTTGTTAACTGTCTCCAAACAACTCTGGCGCGTAAAACGATTTTCCCAAATCATTCCGCCGTGTGAAACAGAAAACGCTGCGCTCCAGCTAAAAAGTAAAGCCACAGTGCGGGCAGATGCCGGCATCTGCCGCCACCACCGCCTCGCATTCTGGGCAACACAATTCAAACTCCATACCGCACTGGGGGCAGGCGGTATCTTCTTCGCTCACCGCCGCCAGGCATTCCGGACACAAAAGCTGCTCGCAGTAGGGACATTGGTCGCTGCCGGCATCTATCGCCTGACCACACGTCGGACAATGCGGCCCAACAGCCACAGCCGCTGCTTGCATCGGGTCCTCGCCGCAGCGAGGGCAAACCTTTTCCCCCGCTTCCAGGTGAATCTGGCAGTTGGGGCACAGCCGGAAGGAGCATCGCGGGCATTGGCTGAGCCCGGCGTTAAACTGCTCCCCACATTCCGGGCAGGCCACAATTTGCACCACCCGCTCGCCAGAGCGAATGGCGTGCACCACCCGCGCCGATTTCCGCTGTATCAGCGTTACCCGCGCTTCGCAGGTGAGACAAAAACGATCCCCTGGTTGTAACGGCTGCCGGCAGTTTGCGCAGTAGTTGGGGAAGAGCGTATTGCAATTAGGGCAAATCTCCGTGCCTGCCGTCAACTCGAAATCGCACACCGGACAATCGAAGAAAAGCGGCGTCTGGCAGTGCGGGCAGACTTCATCCTCTTCATCCACAGCCTGGTTGCAGCGCGTGCAAAATGTTTGCCCACATTCGCGGCAAAATCCTTCTATCAGGCTCACCGGTGCGTCGCAGTTAGGACACAAAACGTCTTCTTGCATCGCACGAGGCGCGCTGCCGCCGCTGACCGTTGGCGCAGACGCCCCCAACGCTGCGGCGACAGGTCCCACATATGCGCTGCTGGTTTCTGCTGTCGCTGCTTCCTGGTTAAACACAAAGCCGCACTGCGCGCAGACAGCCGCATTCGCCGGTACAACCGCCTCACAATCCGGGCAAATTAGTTCAAACTCCACGCCGCACGCCTGGCAGCGCGTCGCCATTTCCGCCAGCGGCGCCTGGCACACAGGGCAAAACTCCTGTTCACAGTTGGCGCAAAATTCAGCGTTTGCTTCCAGCCTGGCCCCGCAACGAGGGCAGGTTCGCTTCTTTTTCATAGGTTGTTCGTTCCTGTCAGGCAAATGTGCTTAAGCCCTGATTATACATCAATAGGGGCCAAGTATAATGAACAAGGCATGAACAAATGGTTTACAAATGTTCAGCAAAGACGCCCCGTAGAGACGCTCAGCGAGCGCCCCCACGTATTGAACCGTCATGACCTATTTTACGGGAAAAGCCGCAAAACCACACGCAAAAATCCCCCTTTCTGGCTGCCCGTTTCCCTCGCACACTGTCCACCTGCCTTTACCTGCCGGCTGCGGGCTGCCTTTTATCATGCCTTTCCTATGAAAATGTCATCAGTTCCGAAATTGGACAAGGAATAACTGGAGAAATAGGCAATTCAGAGTTAAAATAAACA